>JBGSRB010000086.1:0-8175 GCA_041737735.1 Anaerolineae bacterium
CGCCGTCAGCCTTGAGTTTTCCCGCACTCACACGGACATTCTCCACCACAATGCCCGCCAGCTCCGTGAAATCTTTGTCCGACGTATTGAACGTGAACAGCGACGGCACACACGGCTCAATCGTATGGCCGAGTCCTTCGATAAATGAGCCGCCGCCCGTCGCCACCAGCAACCCGATGATGATCAGTCGCGTGAGCTTGGCGCGCAAAAACCCGACTTCGAGCAGTGCCACCCAAAACGGCGATGTGGTCACAAAGACCGTGCTGATCAACACGCTGGCGAACTCCAACGAGCTGATCCACGTGGCGAAATGCACCGCCAGAAAGAAGCCCGCCACACCCGCGAACAGCAGATCGCCGCGTTTGAGCGCGCGCAGTTCTGCCCAGTGACCGCGCAGCGCCAGCGGCGTGAGGATCAACGCTGAGATCGTCAGGCGTCCGGCGGCGATCACGGTTGAGGGTACGTCGGCGTTCTGCGCCAGCCGGATGAAGATCGCCGCGAATGCCACCGCGATCAAGCCGATGGCTAACACAGCATAAGCTTGATTAGGGGTGGTGGTGGGTGTGCTGCTGGAAAGACTCGATGTAGACAAGATTGGCTCCCTGTGTTGTAGACGCCGCTAATCTTAGCATTACATGAGACGCCCGCCCAAAAGACCATTCTATAGGCTGGTTGACTGTTTAGCGCGTAAGCCAACGTGTTATACTGATCATGTTTACTAGTGGAACATACACACTTCAGGAGATGCTGACATGGCTTTTGAACTGCCTGCACTGCCCTATGACGTGAGCGCACTTGAACCGTATATCGATGCCCGCACGATGGAAATTCATCACGGCAAGCACCACAACGCCTATGTGACCAACCTGAACAAGGCGCTCGAAGGTCACGACGATCTGCTCAGCCTGTCGATTGAAGAACTGGTCGCTCAACTCGACCGCGTGCCGGAACCCGTGCGCACCGCTGTGCGCAACAATGGCGGCGGTCACGCCAATCACAGCCTGTTCTGGACGATCATGGGCGCGAACAAGGGTGGCACGCCGTCGGGTGAACTGGCGGCGGCGATCAACAGCAAGTTCGGCTCGTTCGACACCTTCAAGGAAGAATTCGCCAAAGCCGCCGCCGGACGTTTCGGCAGCGGGTGGGCGTGGCTGGTCGCGGAAGGCGACGGCACGGTCAGCGTCACCAGCACGCCCAATCAAGACTCGCCGCTGATGGACGGCAAGACGCCCATTCTCGGCTTGGATGTGTGGGAACACGCCTACTATCTCAACTACCAGAATCGCCGCCCCGATTACGTGTCGGCGTGGTGGAATGTGGTCGATTGGGATGCAGTCGCGGCGCGTTTCACCGCGGCGCACAGTTAAACTGAATTACGTCGGGCGGATCGCTGTAAAGTGATCCGCCCAACCCCTCAATTACGCTCAATAACCTAACCAAAATTACTGCTTTTTTCCCCGCACACACGCGGCGCGTGAACACGAAATGATGGTATACTCGATCATGAAGCCAGTATCGCATTGGAAGCCAATTTTACAGGGATAACCTCATGCAAAATAACATCAGCCGGGTGAAAGATGAGCTGCGCGGCGAAAATTACATCGCCACTGACGAAATTTCGACCGTGATGTTTTTAGCGCAGCAGCTTGGTAAACCCGTGCTGGCGGAAGGTCCCGCGGGCGTCGGCAAGACCGAACTGGCAAAAGCGTGGGCGAAAATCACCGGGCGACCGTTGATCCGTTTGCAGTGTTACGAAGGCTTGGACGAAAGCAAGGCGCTGTATGAGTGGGAATATGCCAAGCAGATGTTGTATACGCAGCTTCTGCGTGACAAATTAAGCCAACTGCTGGCTGATGCTGGCACGCTGAGCGAAGCGGCGGATCGGCTGGCGCATGAGGAAGACGTGTTCTTCTCGGATCGCTTCTTGCTGGCGCGCCCGCTGCTGAAGGCGATCACGTCGGATGAGCCGGTCGTGCTGCTGATCGATGAGATCGACCGTGCCGATGCCGAGTTTGAAGCCTTCCTGCTGGAAATTCTGAGCGATTTTCAGGTGTCCATCCCGGAATTGGGGACGATCCAAGCGAAGCATCAACCGATTGTGGTGCTGACGAGCAATAACACGCGCGAATTGAGCGAAGCGCTCAAGCGGCGCTGCTTGTATCTGTTCATTGACTATCCGACGGCGGAAACTGAGATTGGCATTGTGCGCTTGCGCGTGCCGCAGATGAGCGAAAAGCTGGCGCAGCAGGCGGTCGAAGTCGTGCAGGGTTTGCGCTCGCTTGACCTCAAGAAAAATCCGAGTGTGAGCGAAACGATTGACTGGGCGCGCGCGCTGGTCATGCTCAACGCCGATCAACTGGATAAGACGACGCTCGAAAATACGCTGACCGTGCTGCTCAAGCACGAAAGCGATGTGCAGAAGGCGAAGCGCGCGCTGTTGGCGCATCCGTTGGAGCGCGGCGATCAACGTGGTCAGCAGCCGCGACGGGGCAATCGACGTTACAGCGGCGACTGGAATTAAGCGGAAGTTCGATCAGCGTCGGGGCGATCCAAACGTCGCCCCGACCAACCACCGTGTAGGGCTTGTTCTAACGTTATGCGCCGTTTGGATTGAGGCGGGTGATGAGCGCATCGGGGGATTTCCTCTGGCGGCTGAATCATGAATATGGCAGCCGTTTAACGCGGGCGAGAAGTTATCTCGACTTGCTCGAACCCTTAGCGCGCGCGCGTGGCGCATCCCCCGCCGCGCTTGACCTGCTCGATCACACGCGCGTGCTGCTCGAAAGCGTGCATGATGAGCATCGCGCGTGGCGCTACACCTACTTTTACGACTCCCATGAAAATAAGCGCGTCGTGCAATCGCCCACCGCGATTCGCCGCGCGTTGATCAGCTTTAGCCAGATGCGCGCCGCTCAAGAAAATGAACTGAACGATCTGGTTGGCGCATTCATCAATTTGCCGCGTCCCGAACCGGTGATCACGGGCGTTCCCAACACCGATTTATGGGAACTACTGTATGCCGCCGTGTATGAACTGGTCACGTTCACGGGCGATTTGCTCGACGCAGTGTGAATCATGGATCGATGCCCCATTTACGCCTCGCGCTGATCGCGCTGCGGTTTGGTCACTTTGCACGACAATCCTCTAAAGGATATTATGAAGCTTAGTAAATGCTTAAAGCGCATTTTGTAGTAAAGTCTTAGGCTGTAACCAGAAAGCGCCTGTATGACCCAACTGCGAACTCGTTTGGCTGGTCGGCTGTTCGATCTGATTCCGCTGCTGGTGGCGCTGCTGTTAGCGTTGATCACCGCTTCGGTGCTGCTGGTGGCGCTCAGCGCCGATCCGTTGGTGGCATTTAATGCGCTGTGGGTGGGCGCGGCTGGCACGGAAAACGCTTTTGCCGAAACGCTGGTGAAAGCGATTCCGATCATGTTTGTCGCCATTGGCATTTGCATTGCGTTTCGCGGCGGCGTGATCAACATCGGCGGCGAAGGACAGATGATCGCCGGTGCGCTGGCTGGCACGACCGTCACGCTGATGATCGGCGCGAGTCTGGGCGGGCTGGTGATTCCGCTGGCGGTGGCGGCGGGCTTCTTGGCAGGCGCGCTCTACGGCGGGATCGCGGGCTTCCTCAAGGCGTATTTCAACGTCAACGAAATTCTCAGCACCATCATGCTCAATCAAATCGCCGTGCAGATGATGAATTTTCTGCTTAACGGGCCCCTGCTTGATCCGGCGGAAGCGGGCTTCAATCAGATTCCCAAGACGGCGCGCATCGTCGCGGAAGGTCAACTGCCGCGCTTGGCGTTATCGCTGCCCACCTTCATCGCTGACTTGTTCGGGTGGGAAAGCATCGATTTTTTCGCGCGCACGCGCTTGCACTTCGGCTTGGTGATCGCGCTAGTGATCGCCGTGGTCATGTATCTGCTGTTGTGGCGCACCTCCATTGGGTATCGCATTCGCGCCGTCGGGCAAAATGAGCGCGCGTCGCGCTATGCGGGCATCGACGTGAAACGCTATACGCTGCTGTCGATGTTTTTGGCGGGCGGCATGGCGGGCATGGCGGGCGTGATTCAGGTGTTGGGCTTGCAATATCGCCTGCAAACCGACGGATCGCCCGCGGGTTTTACGGGCAGCGCGGGTTTTAACGGCATCGTCGCGGCGTTGTTCGGCGGCTTGAATCCGTTGGGCGCGATTCCGGCGTCGGTGTTTTTCGGCGGCTTACTCGTCGGCGCGCAGCGAATGCAGCGCGAGATCGACGTGTCGGCGTCGCTGATCACGGCGATCAACGGGATCGTGGTGATCTTCGTGGTCAGCAGTCAGATTTTCGCACTGCGCCGCGCGCGTCGGCGCGTGCAAATGGCGGATACCACATCCGGGGCTGACGCCGCGTCTAACGCGGACACCGTCCCGAAGGAGCAAGCCCATGCTTGAGGAAATTTTTACCGCCAGCGTGTTGGCGTCTACCATTCGCTTGGCGACACCGTACATCTTCGCTGCCATTGGCGAAACCTTCGGACAGCGCAGCGGCGTTCTCAATCTGGGCGTGGATGGCATCATGTTGATGGGCGCGTTCGCGTCGTTCTACGTGGTGCGCCAGATGGAAGTGGAAGCGGGCGGCGCGTCGGCGCTGGCGCTGGTGTTCGGCGTGTTGGCGGCGATGATCGTCGGCGGCTTGTTGGGTTTGGGCATGGCGTTCATCAGCGTGACGCTGAAAGCGCAGCAGGGCATCAGCGGCATCGGCTTATACTTGTTCGGCTTGGGCATGAGCGAGCTGCTCTTTCAAGAGTTGATCGGCACGCCGCAATCGGTGATCGGTTTTCCGCGCCTCGATATTCCTGTGCTGTCCCAACTGCCGCTCTTGGGTGAAATCTTCTTCCGGCACAATTTGCTCGTGTATGTGGCGTTCGCGCTGGTTCCACTGGCGGCATTCGTCCTCAACCGCACCACCTTCGGCTTGATGATCCGCGCGGTGGGACAAAATCCCGAAGCCGCCGATGCGATGGGCATTAATGTGGCGCGCGTGCGCTACACCACCGTGATCATCGGCGGCGTGCTGGCGGGCTTGGCGGGCGCGTCGTTATCGGTGGCGCTGCTCAAGGTGTTTCAGCAGAATTTAACCGCCGGACTCGGATTTATCGCGGTGGCACTGGTCTACTTCGGTGGCTGGCGACCGTATGGCGTTCTCGCGGGCGCGCTGTTGTTCAGCTTTGTGAACGCGCTGCAATTGCAGATCAGCGCGCGCGGTTTTGCCGTGCCATCGGAATTTCTGGTGATGGCGCCCTACGTAATCACGATCATCGCGCTGGTGTTGGCTTCCAAACGCACCGAAAAGCCCACCGCGCTAACCCGACCCTTCGAGCGTGAAGGCTGAGGCGACAATCGCGGACAGCATGTCGCGTATCAAGGTTTTACACCACTCTACTAAGGAGAACGACGCTATGCAGCAGCAAAAAATGTTTCGGGTAATGCTGGTGGTGCTGGTGCTGATGCTCGGCATCGCGCCGCTGGCACACGCGCAAGACGACACGACACCGTTCCGCGTGGCGGCGGTTGCGCCCAGCGCCACGAATGACCTCGCCTTCAGCCAAAGCATGTATGACGCGCTGGTGCTGGTGCAGGAAACATTGGGCGAAGAAAACTTCGAGTTCACCTTCCAAGATGGCACGTTTGTCGTCGATGATGCGGCGGTGGCGCTGCGGGAATGGGCGGCATCGGGCGAGTACGATCTGGTGGTCGCGCACGGTTCGCAGTATGGCTCGATCCTCGAAGAACTCGCGCCCGATTTCCCCGAAGTGTCGTTCGCGTGGGGAACGGATCAGAACACCTTCGGCTTGGATAACGTCTATGCCTACACCGCCGCCGCTGAAGAAGGGGGCTACATCAACGGCGCGCTGGCAGCAACCTTAACCGAGACGGGCATCATCGGCGTGGTGGGACCCATCGAAGTGGGCGACGCTAAGCTGTATGTCGATGGCTTTGTGATTGGCGCTGCTGCCACCGATCCCGACGTTGAAGTCAACGTGAACTACATTCAGTCGTTCGGTGATGTGCCGCTGGCGACCGAAGCCGCGCAGACCTTCCTCGCCAACGGCGCGGACATTCTGACCGGCACAGCGCAGATGGTGGTGGGACCGATCGCGGTAGCGAAAGACGCCGACAGCGAAGTGTTGTGGTTCGGCACGCAGTCGAGCCAAGCTGAACTTGCCGACACCATCGGCGTGACTTTCCAGATTTACCGCTGGGATGTGGTGCTGCTTGAGATCATGGAGTCGATCGAAGCCGGCACGCTGGGCGGCGAAGCGTTCGTCATCACGCTGGAAAATGGCGGGCTTGAGATCGAGATCAGCGATGTGCGCTTCCCTGAAGACAGCGACGAGCGCGCCGAAATCGAAGCCTTCCTGGATGAAATAATCGAAGGCATCGTGTCGGGCGAAATCGTGATCTTTGAAGAAGCGGCGGAGTAATTTAACACGCGCATAGTCGGGGCGGAGCTTGGTCTCCGCCCCTGACCAACAATCAACCTATTTTTCCGCATCCAAGCCAAGACAAACCCTTATGGACTCCCATCTGCTTGTAACCGGACACCGCCGCATCGATCATTTGCACCTGCGCGGGATCGTCAAGCGCTTTCCCGGCGTGCTTGCCGTCGATCACGTCGATTTTGATGTGCGCGCGGGCGAAATTCACGCGCTGTTGGGCGAAAACGGTGCGGGCAAAAGCACGCTCATGAAGCTGCTCTATGGTTTATACGCGCCCGATGAAGGCGTAATCAGCATCAACGGGCAGGCGGCGCAGATCACCTCGCCCACCGACGCGATCACGCAGGGCATCGGCATGATCCACCAGCATTTTATGCTCGTGCCGTCGCTCACCGTGGCGGAAAATGTCGCGTTGGGCATGAAATCATCGCGCGGCATTCGCCTTGATCTGGATATTGTGTCGCAGCGCTTGCGCGAACTTTCCGAGCTGTATCATCTCAAGGTCAATCCGGATATTCCCGTGTGGCAGTTGGCGGTGGGCGAACAACAGCGCGTGGAAATTCTGCGCGCGCTGTACAAAGGCGCGGCGCTGCTGATTCTCGATGAGCCGACCGCCGTTCTCACGCCGCAAGAAGTCGATGATTTATTTGTGATCTTACGCAAAATGGCGGACGACGGTCACGCGCTGATCTTCATCTCGCACAAGCTGCATGAAGTGTTGGCGATCAGCCAGCGCGTGACCGTGCTGCGTGATGGACGCAAAGTGGACACGATCCCCACCGAACAGGCGACACGCCGCAGCCTTGCCGAGATGATGGTCGGGCGACCGGTCGTGCTGCAATATGATCGCCAACCGCCGCAGATCGGTGAAGTGCGGCTGGAACTGCGCGCCGTCAGCGCCCGCAGTGATCGCGGTGATGCGGGTTTGACCGATATCAGCTTACAGGTGCATGGCGGCGAGATCGTCGGCGTGGCGGGCGTCAGCGGCAACGGACAGCAGGAACTCGCGCAGGTGATCGCGGGTTTGCGCCCCACCACCAGCGGCGCGATTTTGATCGATCAGCATGATGTCAGCGGACAGCCGTCCACGCGCATTAATCGCATGGGCGTGTCGTATATCCCCGAAGAACGCATGATCGACGGTGTGATCAAAGATTTCAGCGTGGCGGAAAATTATGTGCTGCACGATCACGGGCGCGCGCCATTTGTGCGGGCGGGCATCTTCCTGCGCTTTCGCGTTATTGCTGAAGCGTGCCAGCAAGCGATCCGCGCGTATGAGATTAAGACGCCGACCGCCAGCACGTTGATCAAGCATTTATCGGGCGGGAACATTCAAAAGCTAGTGATGGCGCGCGAGTTGGCGCGCAAACCGCGCGTGCTGATCGCGGCGCAGCCCACGCGCGGCGTGGATATTGGCGCGTCGGAATACATTCACCGCCTGTTGCTGGCGGAACGCGATCAGGGCAAGGCGATCCTGCTGATTTCCGAAGATTTAGACGAAGTGCGCGCGCTGTCGGATCGCATCGCCGTGATGTATGAAGGGCGCATCGTCGGCGTGGTCGATAACGCGGCGGTCAGTGTCGAGCAGCTCGGCGCGATGATGGCGGGCGCGGCGCTCGAAGCATCGTAGGGGCGAACACGCACATTCGCCCCCTGCACACACACTACGCCATCGCGGTGATCTCGTCCATCA
>JBGSRB010000111.1:0-2661 GCA_041737735.1 Anaerolineae bacterium
TTATGCCATCACTTTTCCGTATCCGGCTGGCTTTCAGGCGCGCATTCTCGATGCTGGCGCGGGCGGGCGGGTGGATGAACTCTGCTTGCTAAACGCCTCGTTGGGTGAATTATTCGCTCAAGCCGTGCTGCACCTGATCGAATCGAGTGGCGTGACGGGTGAAGCAATCGATCTGATCGGATCGCATGGGCAAACATTCTGGCACGCGGTCGGGGCAGGCGGGCGCATCGACGCTACGCTGCAACTGGGCGAATCCGCCGTGATCGCGGAGCGCACAGGCATCACGACGATCAGCAATTTTCGCCCGCGTGATGTTGCGGCAGGTGGACAGGGCGCGCCGCTGACAGGCTATGCCGATTGGCTGCTGCTGCGCCATCCGACGCAGTGGCGCGCTGCGCAGAACATCGGCGGTATTGGCAATGTGACGCTGCTGCCGCCTCTGAATGATGCCATCAGCGCGCCGCTGGCGTTCGACACCGGACCCGGTAACGCGCTGATCGACTCGGCAGTGATGCTGATCAGCGGGGGAACGCAAACGTATGATCACGATGGTGCGTTAGCGCGGGCAGGGCAGGTTGATCGGGACTGGTTGCGTGATCTGCTGGCGCATCCCTATTACGCCGCGTCGCCACCCAAAACCACCGGACGCGAATTGTTCAGCGCGCGCATGGCGAGCGATCTGGTCGCGGATGGGCGCGCGCGCAGCTTATCTGACGCTGACATCATCGCCACGCTCACCGCGCTGACCGCGCACAGCATCGCCGATGCCTATACGCGCTTTGCGCCCGCGCCGATCCACGAGGTGATCGTCAGCGGAGGCGGGCGACATAATCCCGTGCTGATGGATTTGTTGCGCGATCTGCAGCCCAGTGCCACCGTCTTGACCAGCGCTGATCTTGGGATCGACAGTGACAGCAAAGAGGCGCTGGTGTTCGCGCTGCTGGCGCATGAAACATGGCACGCCCGCCCCGGCACGCTGCCTTCGCTGACGGGTGCGCGCCACGCGACGGTGTTGGGACAGATCACGCCGGGCGCGAACTATGTTGATCTGCTGCGGCGCACATGGGCGCGTGATTAGAAGCCTTGCATCCGCTGGCAGGGCAAGTTATACTCGTCTTAACATAACATCCTGTCCGGGGGAGTCCGCGCAAGTGGGCTGAGAGGGCGCGTAAATGCCGCGCCGACCCTTTGACCTGATCCGGTTCATACCGGCGTAGGGAGCGCGTCATTTGTCAACCAACGCCCCTGATCGCCATCGGGGGCGTTTTTGTTTCCCCGGCGCGGATGCTTTACCCGTTTGGCTTACTTGAAAGGATGCACCGATGCGTTTGTTTGTGATGATTTGTGTGCTGCTGCTCATGGTTGTTCCCGTCGCCGCGCAGGACAACGTGCTGACGCTGATCACGCATGACAGCTTTAACGTCAGCGAGAATGTGATCGCTGCGTTTGAGGCGGAAAGTGGCTTCACCGTGCAGATTTTGCGGCGCGGCGACACCGGAACGATGGTCAACGAGTCGATCCTGACCGCCAACAACCCGTTGGGCGATGTCATGTTCGGCATTGATAACACGTTTCTCTCGCGCGGCTTAAACGCTGACTTGTTCATTCCTTATGGAGCGCCCGCGCTGGCGGATATTCCGGCTGAATTTAGGCTGGATGATCAATTCCGTGTGACACCAATTGATTACGGCGATGTGTGCTTAAATTACGATGTCGCCTATTTCGCTGAAAGCGATCTTGATCTGCCGGAAACACTGGCTGATCTGGCTGATCCGGCGTACAGCGGCTTGTTGACGGTACAAAATCCCGCGACTTCATCGCCGGGGCTGGCGTTTCTGCTGGCGACCATCGAGGCGTTTGGCGAAGAAGGCGAATACTCCTATCTCGACTTCTGGACGGATTTAGTCGCCAACGATGTGTATATCAGCGACGACTGGACGGACGCCTACTACGGACAGTTCAGCGGCAGCGGCGGCAGTGATGGCACGCGCCCGCTGGTTGTCAGTTATGCGTCCAGCCCGCCCGCCGAAGTGATCTTCGCGGAAACGGAACTCACCGCAGCACCGACCGGTTCGATCATCGCGCCGGGAACGTGCTTCCGCCAGATCGAGTTCGCGGGCATTCTGCGCGGCACGAATAATCTCGAAGCGGCGCAGCAGTTCATCGACTTTTTGCTGAGCGTCGAATTTCAGGAAGATGTGCCGCTGCAAATGTTTGTGTTTCCGGTGAACCCTGACGCCGAACTGCCGCCGGAATTTGTCGATTATGCCGTGCAGCCCGATGAGCCAGTGGTGTTCGACATCGCCGCTATTGAAGCCAACCGCGAGCGCTGGATTCAAGAATGGACGGAGACAGTGCTGCGTTGAGCTTAGCACGCGCGCGCGCGTGGCGGTTGGCGCTGATCGCGCTTGCCGCCGCGCCGCTGATTTTTCTGCTGCTGTTTTTCTTCTATCCGTTGGCGGCGATCATCGGGTTGAGCCTTGCGCCCGACGGCGTGATCGATCTCAGCGGCTTCACGACGTTGGTCACGTCGGCGTATTATCGCAACACGCTGGCGTTCTCGGTGGGACAGGCGGCGCTTTCCACGCTGCTGACATTGGCGGCGGCGCTGCCGGGCGCGTATGTGTTCGCGCGCTTCGATTTTCCGGGCAAAAGTTTGCT
>JBGSRB010000133.1:0-8434 GCA_041737735.1 Anaerolineae bacterium
AGCGCCCGCGCCTGTCGCGGATACCAGCGCCGCCGATGCTGAAGCTGCGAAAGCCGAACGTTTGCGTAAGCGCGAAGAAGCGCTCGCGCGCAAACGTGCGCGTGATGCTGGCGAGTCGTAAACGACAGGTTAGACAGCGCAAAATTAAAACGCCCACCGATCAGCCTAGATCGGTGGGCGTTTTTGATACTCGTGCAGACAGCGCGCGCTGCGTTAGACGCGCTTGATCAATTCGTCGTAGCTCACATTGAGATGGACGTGTTCATCATGCACACGCCCGATTTGATCGGGCATCACATAACGATCCGAGGCGAGCAGGCGATTTGAGTCTACGCGGATAAATCCGCTCATTCGCAGACGATCCGCCAACGCTTCCGGCACTTCATCCTGCGGGCTGAACACATCCGCGATCATGCCGGGGATGGTGGCGTCGGTCATCGCCGGATTAGGGACATGGGTTGCAGATGTCGTGTGCGTGTTCTCGTTCGTATCCGCCTGTGCGCCAAAATAGACAAACTCGACTTTGCCGATTTCATCATCTTTGTTGTCAAATACGGTCATGCCTTGGTGAATGCGACCGAGCAATACAGTCGTGTCGTTGCTGTCTGTAAAATTGCTGTTCATAATCATCCCTCCATGTTTATGCCGAGCGCATGTAATACGCTTTGTAACCACTTTATACAGCCTGTAATCATTCGTCAAGGGATTTATTACGATCATTACGCTGTTCTCATTGAAAACTCACCGGTTGATTACATGATGAGGCGTGCTAAATGAGAAACAGGTGGTGACTTCATGCGGGGTGTTAAAAAAGCCAATCTGCCGACCAAAGTCTGTCTTGTCTGTGGGCGTTCTTTCACGTGGCGCAAGAAGTGGGAGAAGCACTGGGCGGAAGTGAAATATTGCAGCGATGCTTGCCGCTTGAAGCGCAAGGCAGCCCAATGAGCGCTAGAAATATGCGCCGTGATTTCGCCAGCCGTGAAGACTTAGCAACCTACTTGCGGGAACAGTTTCCACTGGCAACCGCAATCGATGATCAGATCGCGGAAACGCGCGGGGGGCGGCAGGTGGCTGAACAGGCGCTCGAACGCCTCGATCCGCCACGGTATGCGCGCACACGCAACCAACTGGATGGCGCGGTCACGCGCTTATCGGCGTATCTGCGCTATGGCGTGCTAACCTTGGCGGAAGTGCGCGATGCCGCTTTGAAAAAAGTGCGCCATCGCCGCGACGCGGAAAAGTTGGTCAATGAGCTGGCATGGCGCGATTATTATCAGCGTGTGTATGCTAAGTTGGGTGCGGGCGTGTGGCAGGATCAGGAAGCATATAAGACGGGTTTTGATGCGCGCCAGTATGCCGATGATTTGCCTGACGACATTCGCGACGGCACAACAGGTCTAGCCTGCATTGATGAATTCAGCGTCGAACTGCGCGCGACGGGCTATTTGCACAATCACGCGCGCATGTGGCTGGCAGCTTACATTGTACATTGGCGGCGAATCAAATGGCAGGCGGGCGCGCGCTGGTTTCTGTCGCATCTTTTGGATGGCGACCCCGCAAGCAACAATCTCTCGTGGCAGTGGGTCGCCAGCACGTTCAGCCATAAGCCTTATATTTTCAATCGCGAGAATCTCGAACGTAACACTGACGGCGCGTATTGTAGAACCTGCCCGTTTTATCGGCGTTGCGCTTTTGAGGGCAGCTACGAAACGTTAGATCGCCGCTTATTTCCGAATAAGCCCAGTGAAGATGGTGGACGCGAACAGCGGGGAAAAAGTCGATGAATGATCAGGTGATCGTGTGGGTGCATGGCGATACGCTCAACCCGTTTAATCCGGCATTGACGGCCCATCCACAGGCGCCCGCGCTGTTCGTGTGGGATGATGCCCTGCTCGAGGAATGGCAGATCAGCCTCAAGCGCATCATGTTTATGTATGAGTGCCTGCTCGAATTGCCCGTGACCATTCGACGCGGCGCTGTGGCGACGGAACTGCTCACCTTCGCTGAGGAAAATGGGGCGACGCACATCGTCACGACGGCGAGTCCTAGCGCGCGTTTTCGCGATCTTGTCGCGACGCTGCGTAAGGCGCTGCCGGTCACAGTTTTAGAAGGGGAGCCGTTTCTTGATTACGACGGGCAGATCGACCTCAAACGGTTTTCACGTTATTGGGCAATCGCGCAGCGCCATGTGTTCGAGTAAGTTTCCAATAGGTGACAAACCGCATCTGCTGGATTTTTCTCACCTGCGTTATACTTATTCTCAGAAGTTGAGAATCAAGCAATCAAGCATGGAGTAAACCTCATGAGTGAACAACAAAAACAGGTGATGGCGGCGCTCAGCACCGTGATCGAACCCGAACTGCACCGCGATATTGTCGCGCTGAATATGGTGCGCGATTTGACCATCGAAGGCGATACAGCGCGCTTCACCATTGTGCTGACGACGCCCGCCTGTCCGCTAAAAGATGTGTTTATCGACCGCTGCAACGCGGCGGTGATCGGCACTGTGACAGGGATCAAGCGGTTGGATATTCGCTGGGACGCCCAAGTGCCAACTGATCGCAAAATTCACGGGCGCATCGATGTTCCTATGCGCAGCATTATCGCGGTTGCCAGCGGCAAGGGTGGCGTTGGTAAAAGCACAGTGGCGACTAATCTCGCCGTGAATCTGGCAGAAGCGGGCGCGCGCGTCGGCGTGATCGATGCCGACATTCTCAACCCGAATCTGCCCATGATGTTCGGCTTGGGTTATGGGCGTCCGCGCATCGAAGGCGATAAGATGCTGCCGATTGAGGCGTATGGCGTCAAGCTGATCAGCACGGGCTTTTTGACCGACCCGAATAAGCCTATGATCATGCGTGGACCCATGCTGCACAGCGCGATTCGCCAATTTTTTGAGGATGTACTGTGGGGTGAACTGGATTATATGATCGTTGACTTGCCACCCGGCACGGGTGATGCGCCGCTGTCGTTGGCGCAGTCGTTCCCGCTGACGGGCGCGGTCATCGTAACGCAGCCGCAGGCAGTCGCCGTGTCGGATGCGTTACGCAGCGCGGCAATGTTTGATACGCTCAATGTCGCGGTGTTGGGCGTGGTCGAAAATATGGCGGGCGAGTTCTTCGGCGAAGGCGGCGGCGAACGGTTGGCACAAGATCGCGGCATCCCGTTCTTGGGACGCATCCCGATGGATTCGGAAGTGCGGAAAGGCGGCGATCACGGGCGTCCAGTCTCGATCTACGCGCCCGAAAGCGCGGCAGGGCAGGCGTTCAAACACATGGCGCAAACCATCGCGGCGCGCGCCAGCGTGGTGATGCTGCAAAATAGCGATGTGATTCCGTTGAATATCATCGGCTGATGCACGATGTGCCGGGGGCGATCGGTCAGATCGCCCCTTGGTTAATCGTCCATGCCGATCACCTGAATATCATCGCTGCTGGCGACCGGGTTATAGCGCCCGATAAACAGCCAGAATGAACCATTCAGCAGCAGCGCCGTGATCAGCGCCAATATGCCTTCAGTATGCACATCCGCGTACCACACATAGCGTCGAATCAACTCCAAAATCGCCACAATACTGATCAACACGGCTACGCGGCGTTTGCGTTCTGAACGCTGTACGAAAAAGATCGATACGCCTAGAAACAGCGTCATGAGTCCAAAAAGTCCCACATCCATTGTCGGTTGTTCATCCTGTTGATTGCTGAGTCCACAAGCGCAGATACTAGCGCATTTGGCTTAAGCGCAATTAAGACTGTTGGCGAACGCACAGCGTTGAATATGTTATAATCGATGTAAGGTGGAAGTGAAAGTGCGAGGCATGATCGAAATTCAAGTTTCAGCGCTGCACAACATTACGTTGGTCGAAGTGGGCGGTCGCGTAGACAGTATGAATGCGTCGGAACTGGGCGCTGTGCTGATGAGCGAGATCGATAAGGGCAGCACGCGCTTGGTGTTGGATTTAGCCGCTGTGACGTATATGAGCAGCGCTGGTCTGCGTGAATTGGTGGCGGCGTATCGCCGCGTGCGCCCGCTTGAGGGCGATGTTCGCATTGCGCAGCCGTCGGATCGCGCGCTGGATGTGCTTGAGCTTTCCGGCTTAGATACGATCTTGCAGGTCTATCCCACGCGCAGCGAAGCTGTGAACAGCTTTTAGGGCAGCGTGATTGTGGAACAACGCCATTTACGCATTACCAGCGCGCTGGAACAAGTTGCTTCCGCGTGTGACTTTGTAGTTGCTGCTGCGCGTGCGTGCAGCTTGGATGAACGCGCCCAGCGCGATTGTTATCTGGCGGTGGATGAGGCGTGTACGAATATCATTCAGCATGGTTATCCCCCGGCGTGCGCCGCGTGCTTCATCGATCTTGACTGCCACATTACGGGCGAAAAATTAACGATCATTATCCGCGATCAAGGCGTAGTGTTCGACCCCTTAGCGCTGCCCGATCTCGATCCGGCGCTAGCGGTGCATGATCGTCCGCCGGGCGGGTGGGGTGTGTATTTCATCAAAAAGTTGATGGACAGCGCCACGTATTCCTATGCCGATGGCTATAATCAACTGACGCTGGTTAAAGCGCGCACGACTGACAGCGTGAGCGCACCACTGGATATGGGCGTGCGATCGGCGATCAGTGTGACGGCGTTGAGCGAAAGCGTTTGGCTGATTACAGTGCAGGGGCGGCTTGATGGGCGCAGCGCCCCCAAACTCGAAGCGGCGTTTAATGAGTTGTTCGAGCGCGGGCGCACGGCGCTGATCATTGATGGGGAAGGGCTGGACTATATCTCCAGCGCGGGCGTTAAGGTGATCGTTGGAGCGTGGCAGCGCGCGCGTGATCAGCGGGGCGATGTGGTGTTGGCGCAGTTATCCGACTCGGTGCGCGATTGGCTGCATCTCGTCGGCTTGGATTTAGTCCTGACGATCACCGACACGCGCGAAGCGGCGCGTTTGGCGTTGATCAGCAAAAAGCGCCGCTAAATCTTCTGTGGGGCGACGTGCCACGCCGCCCCGGTTCAGTCAATACTACCCGCCCGGACGCCGCCACTCATTGATGTCATTCAAGTTCACTTGACCGTAGGGCGGCGAAAAATCGATGCAGTCGCGGGCGGTGTTGGGCAAGTCTGTGCGCTCCGAGATCAGCGGTGCTTCGGGACTAAAGTAATTCCATGTTGCGCGCGAGATGCCTTCGATCAGGGGCCACGCCTCCAGATAGTTGAAGAAGTTGGTATTTTCCCACACATACACGGCGATTACATAGTCGCGTCCGTTGGGCGGGAATACGATCCCCGCGTCTCCGTGAACATCTTCCAGCCAGCCGTTTTTATGCGCGATGCGCGCGTCCGGCGGTAATCCGCCTTGCAGTAAGCGCTCAAGATCGTTAGCGCTCATCAACTCGATCATCTGGCGACACTCGTTCTGGGTGATCTCGCCTTCGGGGAAAGCTGCCGCTAACCCGCTGCCGTAATTGGCGCAGTCGTACAACATCGTGAACATCGTGCCGAGGTCTTCCGTGGTGGTTTGGTTGAACGGATCAGCGCCGGTATTGAAATTGGTGTTGGGCGTGGTTGTGGGCGCGGGAATCGAACCTAACACCTGATCGCCACCGAGAAACAGCGGCGCGGTAATGTAGGTGTTGCGCGCTCCGATATACTGCGTGGTCTGCGTCACTTGACCGATGCCGCGAAAGATGTCGTTGCGCCCGATGATCTCCATAATCAGGTTCGATGAACTGTTATTGCTGCACAGCAGCGATTGCGCCATGAGGAAGGCTTCATCATCGGTCGGGGCGAACGTCAAGTTGCGGAAATAGTCGATCAGGATCGGCAGCTTGACCGTGCTGGCGGCTGACATGGCGACATCACTCAAGATGTTGATTTCTTCACCCGTCTGCAAATCGAGGATGAAGACTGAGGCAACGGTAGTTTGTCCGTCGTAGATGAAGCCTTCATTGTTCAGATAAGCGATGATCAGTTCGCGCAGGGTTTCGATGCCGATGGTCGAGCCATCCGTGCTGCTGACGGGTAGAACAATCTGGCGATCCGTCGGATCGAACAGCGCCGCGCTCACCCGCTCGATGGCGGACTCAACATCGAGGATGTAGCCGGGGCTGCCGGGACGGAAGGTGAGCGTTTGCACATCATAGCCAGCGGCACCGGGCGGGCTGTCGTAGCGCTCGGCGATCTCGCGGATAAAGTTGCGCAGCACAGTCTCTTGATAATCTGCCGCCAGCGCGATGTTGACAATCTCGTCAGCTTGCGTGCCAGTCAAATAGTTGAAGAAACGTGACCAGAACGACGCGCCGCTGATGCCGCCGCTGCGGGCGGATGCCAGCATCGCTTCGCGGTTGGTGCGAAAGCCGACCGCCGCTGGATCAAGCACAATCGGGCTGTTCTCATACCACAGCGTGATCGGCGCGGCATAGGCTTGCTCGATGCGACTGGCAGCGTCGGCGGTGGTCAAACCGCCCACTTCAATGCCCGCGACGCGCACATCGGCGGCGAAGCGTTCCGCTTGTTGGCTAAAGCGGATCAATTCCAGCATCAGCAAGCCGAGTGCTAGAAACAGCAGCAGCGTGGAAAACAACGGAACAATCGGCGTGCGGCGCGCCCGACGGCGCGTGCCTAGACCACTTAAACTTGTCGTCATACGTTAAACCTGTGACTTGTTAGCATTAAAGCTGCCGCCGCGTGAATGGCGCGCGCATGAAATGGGCGCACGGGCGGCAGGGCATCGAGCGGAAACCAAGCATAAGCGAGTAGTTCAGCGCTGATTGCGCCAACGTTCGATTTAGCTTGACACCAATAGGCGATGTCGAGATGGCGTTGAACCGCATGACCGACCAACGCCACACTGATCACGTGCGTGTCGAGCGCCAATTCTTCACGCAGTTCGCGCACGACGGCTGTTTCCAATGTTTCACCGCGATCCACATAGCCGCCGGGCAAACCCCAGTGCGGAAACACATGATAAACATGCTCGACTAGCAGCACGCGCGCGTCGTCGTCAAACACCACACCCACCACGCCTGCGGTAAAATGTGGACGTGTGAGCCGCCACACCCGATGCGTGATGCTCAGCAGAAAGGGCGCGCGTTTGAGCGCAGCGGCGATGCGCTGTTTGGAAAGCATATGCTTCATGCCTGAGAGTGTATAGGACGGTGATCTGATCGTCAACGGCGGGCGTGGGAAACTGGATTAACCCTAAGCATTCGCGCATGTTTGGATCGTGTTATACTGTGAGTCGCAAACACCATCTTCATCACGCTGAAAGCTGGTCGTTGTGCCAACGACGTTTGATTTCACGAATTTGTTCATCCGCCCGCCGGGTGATCTGCTCTACTATCTGGCGGTGATCGCGCTTAGTCAAGCGAGCTTCTTCATGGCGCTTGGCACGCGGATGCGCCGCCCGCATGATCGTCCGCCGCAGATTTATACGCTGGCGACTTTGGGCATGGTGGCGGTTTGGCTGCTGCTGCTGCTCGGCGCGGTCTATGCGCTGCTGACCGATCAACCTGCCGATGGCATCTTGCCGCCGCTGGAACGGTTGGTGCAGACGATGACGATCCTCCTGATCGGGTGGGCATTCCTCACGGTTGATGCGCCGCAAAATGGGCGTATGGCGTCGTTAGTGCTGCTGGCACTGTTGATCGTCGTCATTCTCGGCTATGTGATCACCGGGATCGCGTGGGCAGATTTATACGCACGTAGCGACTTTAACTTAACCGCCTATGGCGTGGCGTGGACGTTCATCGCCGCGCTGTTGGCGCTGGTTGGCGCGGTGCTGACGCTGTTGTATTTGCGCGTTGTGATCGATGCGCCGCTCAAATTTGTGTTCTTCGTGCTGCTCTTAATCGGCTTCGCCAGCACTTTAGCGCAAATTTCACAGGGCAACATCATCGGCGATTATGCGGGCGCGGCGCGTCTGGCATTTTTCGCAGCGATGCTGATCGTTCCGTCTGTCATCTATCGCATGGTGATCTTGGGCTATGAGGACGAGATCGCCATGACTGCTACCGACTCCGCGCCGCTTGTGCCGGTGATGGCGGAAGCCAACCGCGCGCTGCCGCCTCCTAACGGCGTGCCGGGACGCGAGTCAGCCCAGTTGATGCGCGCGTTAGGCATGATGCTAGAAGATGCCACGCCCACTACGATCCGCCGTAGCGTGGTGATGGCGGCAATGAACGTCCTCAAAAGTGATATTGGCGCGCTGCTGACCGTGAAAACACCCAGTTACGCCGACATCGCGTGGGGGCAAGATCGGGTGATGGAACGCTCGATCACAGGGATGTCGATCAATCTCGATGAGCAACCGACGCTGCTCAATGCCATCGAACGGCAGTCACAGCGCCCGCTGTATCCCGATCGCAACGTCGATGAACTGCATGATCTGTATGCGCGCTTGGATATTGAGCCAATTGGTCCCACCTATTGTCAGCCGTTG
>JBGSRB010000182.1:0-6059 GCA_041737735.1 Anaerolineae bacterium
CGCCGTATCGACTGGGTGATTACGGCTATCACGATGATCACATTTTGGGCGCGTGGCGTTTGCTGCCAACAGATCGCTATTTAGCTGAGCGCTGCGAGACTTTGCTCGGTGCGTTGCCGAGCGCGAGTACATGGTACGTCAACCATAAGCTGTTGGCGCGCGCACTCGATGACGGCTTCAACATGGCGGATTGGTTGCACCAACGCGGCGTCAAACTCGATGCGTGGACGCTCGACGCGGATAATGCGACGGCGGCAGCCAACGCGCCGCACTTGTTGGCGGCGGGTGTCGATCAGTTCACGACCAATACGCCGCGAGCGCTGGCTACTTTACTTGGCATCGGGTGAGGAGCGATCATGCGCTTATACATCATTCGCCACGCGGATCCTGATTATCCCAAGCACACGCTGACCAACGCGGGCAAACTTGAAGCGCTGGCGTTGGCGCGCCGCTTAGCCGCGCACGGTCTGGATCACATTTACGCTTCGCCGCTGTCGCGTGCCGTGCTGACCGCGCAGCCCACCGCTGACCTGCTCAAGCTGCCGATCACAATTGAGGATTGGCTGATCGAAGTCGCGGGATTAGCTGGCGAAATCGACCCGCTCGTGAACGAGATGATGCCCGCGTGGGACATCCCCGGCGCGAAGCTGCGTGCCAATCCGCGTTATCACGACTGGGAAATGTGGACTAACGAAGCGCCGTTCGACACGCCGATCTTCCGTGCAACTGTCGATAATTTCCGCGCGCGCAGCGATGATTTTCTGGCGCGGCATGGCTGCGTCCGCGCTGGCGCGATCTATCGCATCGACTACGACAATCAGCAGCAGATTGCGGCATTCTGTCATAACGGCACGGCGCTGCTGTGGTTGGCGCTGCTGCTGCACATTCCGCCGCCGCTGATCTGGGGTGGTTTCTGGCATGCGCCCTCATCCGTGACGACGATCCTATTCGAGCGCCGCAGCACGGGCATCGCCGCGCCGCGCGCGCTCAGTGTTGGCGATACGTCGCACCTGTACGAAGCGCGCTTGCCCGTGCAGCCGCGCGGGATGCGTGGGAATTATCGCTAATCCTTAAATTGATCTTCACTCAACTTGCGCCGCGATTTAATCTGATCTATGGTATATTCAACTTGTCCGTACAGGCACAGACATGGCTCAATTCCAAGTTTCCAAAGACAGTTCGCTGCCGCTACACATTCAACTGATCGATGATCTGCGCCATAAGATCATGATCGGTGAACTAAAGCCGCACGAACAGCTTCCGGGCGAATGGGAATTGGTCAGCGCGTTGAACATCAGCCGTGCCACCATTCAGAAAGCATGGACATCGGCGCAGGATGAAGGCTTGATCTATCGCGTGGCGGGTAAAGGAACATTTGTCGCCCCCCGTCAAGCGGAAAACAGCGGGCGCAGCGCGATCGGTTTCGTCATTCCTGAATATCGCGGCACCTTTGCGCTGGCATTGTTGAGTGGGGCTGAAAGGGTGCTGCGTCAGCGCGGGTATACCCTGCAATTCGCCACTACTGACCGCGATATTGACGAAGAAAACACGATTGTGCAGCAGTTGATCGACGATGGCGTGCAGGGCGTGATCCTTGTGCCGGTGCGCGGCGCAGCGCACAACCGCCGCATCGCCACCGATCCCGGCATTCCCATCGTGCTGATGGATCGTCCGCTGAATGGGGCGGTGCTGCCCTGCATCAGCAGCAACAATTACGCGGGCGGGTGGCAAGCGATGCGTCATCTGCTCGATTTAGGACATCGACACATTCTGTTTGTGGCGCGTCCGCACATGGATTTATGGTCAGTGTCCGAGCGCTACCGCGCCTATCAGGATGCCCTGATCCAGATCGACCGCGATCCGCTGCCGCCGTTCCTGATCGGCGGCGCTAACGAGATGAGTTCCTATGAGGCGTATGTCAATCACGACGATGAAGAGATCGCCCCGTTGATCAAACTGCTCCAAGCACCTGAACGTCCCAGCGCGATTTTCGCCGTCAACGACTGGATGGCGCTTAAGGTACAGCGCGCCGCCGCGCTGGCGGGCTTGCGGAATCCCGACGACATCTCGATCATCGGCTTCGATGATCTCGATATTGCCCAGTATCAAAACCCGCCGCTGACCACCATCGCGCAGGATGCCGCACTCATGGGTGCGGAAGCCGCCCGCCGCTTACTGACGCTGATCGAAGGCGAAACCAACCAGAATATCGTCACGCTGCTGCCGACCAAACTCGTTATACGCGCCTCAACTGCGCCGCCCAACTAGAGCTTACTTAGATTTTCAGCAGGTTTTTTACAAGGGTCGCGATCACTTATTTTTCGCCGCATCGATGCCGCGCAACCATCGATGCCCAGAGGTACACCGTCAGATCGTCTTTTGGAGGAGTTTTTCATCATGAAAACCAAGTTGTCTCGTTTGCTGCTGGCGCTGGTCGTCGCGCTCAGCCTTGTTGGTGTTGGCATTTCCGCTCAGGAAGCGCCCATTGAATTGACTATTGGCGGCATTCAGGGTGTGGAAATCACGTGGCTTAACGAATACGTCAAGCCGACATTTGAAGCCATGATGGCGGAAGCCGGCACGCCCGTGAACGTGACCGTGATCGAATTTATCGGCAGCGGCGAAGACCTGCGCCAGCAGTACGTGCTGGACTTGGGCGTCGGCGCTGGCACTGATCTGCTGGCGGTCGATGGCTTCTGGTTGCCCGAATTTGTCGAAGGTGGCTTGTTAAGCCCGCTGACTGAAATCGTTGGTGAAGAAGTGCTGGAATGGGAAGGCTGGAGTTCTATTCCGCAGAGCATCCAAAGCATCATGGGCTTTGATGGTGAACTCTATGGCATCCCGCGCGGCACCGATGGGCGCGTGATCTGGTATCGCACCGATCTGTTTGAGCAAGCCGGCTTGTCGGCGGATTGGCAGCCGACCAGTTGGGCGGAACTGCTCGACGCCGCTCGCGCTATCAAAGCGGCGCTGCCCGAAGTGACGCCGATCCAGTTGAACGCGGGAACGTCGATGGGTGAAGCCACCACCATGCAGGGCTATCTGATGGCGCTGTTGGGTGCGGGGCATCACATTTACGACTTCGAGCAGGATCGCTGGATTGTCAGCAGCCCGGCAATTTTGGAAACACTCGAACTGTACGAAACGATCTACGTCAGCGAAGAGTTGGGTAACGCGCGCTGGCAGTTGGTCAGCAACGGGCGCGATCTGTCGTTTGAAGCTTTCGCGAATGCCGAAGTCGCCATGCTGATCGAAGGTGACTTCTTCTGGCGCGGACCCATTGCGCCGGACACGGGCAACTTTGCCATGCCCGATCGCAACGAGTTGGTGCGTTTCGCGCTGATGCCCTCGATTGAACCGGGTGCCGGCTTCAATGAGCAAGATTTCGTGACCATTTCGGGCGGCACGGGCTTCGCGCTCAACCCCAACACAGCGCACCCGCAGGAAGCGTGGGAACTGCTCACCTTCATGTACAGCTCGGAAACCGTGGCTGAACTGCAAGCGCTGCAACCGCGCATCCGCGCGCGCTTGGACGTGGAAGTGACGGGCGACGAGACCATGACGCGCATCCTTGAAGAAGCGCTGCCGCTCACGACCATTCGTCCGCAGCTTCCTTCCTACAATCAGGTGTCGGCTGAAGCGCAGCTCATGACCGAGCGCGTGGTTTCGGGCGAAATGACGCCCGCCGAAGCGATGGCAGCTTACGACGAAGCCGTGACCGGGTTGGTGGGTGAAGATAACGTCACTCGAATTGCGCTCGAAGGTTAACAGCGTTCAGCTTCAAGCGTCCCGAAGGTGAATACTGTTCACTGTTGGGATATGAACGACGGGGACGGCGTGCGTCGTCCCTGTCGCATCTGACAACCGCGCGTCGCTGGATGCGCGACCACACCCGTACACGCTCAGGAGTTTCGCGGATCGCTTATGGAACGCCGACCGATTCTTTCGCAGCGAGCAAGCTGGTTGTTCATCGCGCCCGCGCTGGTGTTTGTGGCGCTATTTTTGATTTATCCGTTCTTTTCCATTTTTCAAATGAGCTTCACCAACCAAACGTTGGTGGGCGCGAACGCAGTCAACCCGCAGTATGTCGGGCTGGATAACTATGTGAGCCTGTTCGACGCCGACAACTGGATGCGACGCGGCGAGATGGGTCACAGCCTGCTGCTGACCGCGCAGTTCGTGATCGGCTCGGCGTTGATCGGGCAGGCAGGTTTAGGGCTGCTGATCGCGGTGATGTTCCACAACAAGCGCGGCTGGCTGCGTGAGATCGTGTTCACGCTGGCAATTGCCGCGTGGATCATTCCCGATGTAGTGGTGGCGTTCGCGTGGTTTGCCTATCTCGACCCGAACGGCACGCTCAACGGCATCCTCAATTTGTTGGGGATTCGCGGCATCGACTGGCTGTTCGATTACCCCATGCTCAGCATCATTTTGTTCAATACGTGGCGCGGCACGGCGTTTTCGATGCTGCTGTTCTCATCGGCGCTGGCGTCGATCCCACCATCGTACATGGAAACTGCCGACGTGATCGGCGCGAGCAACTGGCAGCGCTTCCGTGATATTCTGCTGCCGCTGCTGACCGGCTACATCATCACCGACCTGATCCTGATCACGCTGTGGACGTTCAACACTTTCACGCCCTTCCTGCTGACCAACGGCGGTCCCACTTTTCAGACCGATGTCATCGCGATCTATACCTATCGGGTGGGGCTGCAATTCTTCGAGTTCGGACGGGGCAGCGCGATTGCCGTTGTGGTGATGCTGATCAATCTCGGTTTGGCAAGCGTTTATCTGGTGATCTCACGTTCGCGGCGGGTGACGGCATGAAAATATCACGGATTATACTTATTCCGCTGGTCAGTCTGATCGCACTGTTTTTCGTCGCGCCGCTGCTGTGGTTCATCTTCGCACCCTTCAACGAACGCGCGTCGCTGTCGGTGGCGCTGCCGGAAACGCCATCGCTGGCGAATTTCAACGAAGTGCTGTCCAACGATCTTGCCATGCGCGGCTTGGTGCAGAACAGCGTGATCATTGGCTTAGGCACGATGATCGGCGCAAGTCTGATCGCCGCGCTTGCCGCCTATGGCTTATCGCGCGGACGCATTCCGGGACGGCAAACGCTGACGTATGTGCTGATTTTGTTCTCGTCGGTGGTCACGGGAACCGCCAGCATGGTTCCCATTTTTAAGCTGGTGTTCGATCTGGGTTTGATCAATACGCACGTGGGCGTGATTCTGGTGATGATCGGCGGCTTGCTGCCTTCCGCCATCTTTATCATGCAGGATTTTATCGACAGCGTGCCGCGCTCCTATGAAGAAGCGGCGTTGGTCAGCGGGGCGTCGCCCTTGCAGGTCTTCCGCGATGTGACGTTTCCGATCATGCGCCCCGGTGTGCTGGTGGTGGCGATCTGGGTGCTGGTCAATGCGTGGGGAGCGTTCCTGATCCCGTTCATCCTGATCCGTGACCCGCAGCTTTTGCCCGCATCGGTCACGTTCTATCGCTTTTTCGACGATGAAGGCTTCCCGCAGATCAGGCAGGTGGCGGCTTATGCCGTGCTGTATACGCTGCCCGTGCTGCTGTTGTATCTGCTGGTTAATTGGCGTTATGGCTTCCGTTTCTTCGGCGGCATCAAACAGTGAGGCGCGCCCGATGGCGAAAATTCAACTAACACAACTGCGTAAAACCTTCGGCAGCGTGGTCGCGGTGGCTGACATCGACCTAACCATCGAAGATGGCGAGTTCGTTGCTTTTCTAGGTCCCTCAGGCTGCGGTAAAACAACCACGCTCCGCCTGATCAGCGGTTTGGAAGCACCCGACAGTGGCAGCATCCACATTGGCGGGCGCGACGTGACGACGCTGCCGCCGCGCGCGCGTGATCTGGCGATGGTGTTTCAGGATTACGCGCTGTATCCACACATGACCATTCACGACAACATCGGCTATCCGCTGAAAGTGCGTGGCACGCCCACCACCGAACTAACCGCGCGCGTGACGCAGGTTGCCGAGCAATTGCAGATCGAAACGCTGTTGGCGCGGCGTCCGTCGCAGCTTTCCGGCGG
>JBGSRB010000194.1:0-4446 GCA_041737735.1 Anaerolineae bacterium
CTGACCTAAGTCCATGGGCGCGCCGATGATGCGGATGTTAATTGGGGTGTTCAAGCGGGTGTCACCTTTCCGATGCGATTGCCGAGCGCGACGAGAAAAATGCTAATGGTATAAAGCGTGAGCAGCGGCGCCATCACGAGAAACATGTTGACCGGATCGACCGTTGGGGTGATGATCGCCGCCGCGACCGCCGCGCCAATGATCGCCAAACGCCAATTCTTGATCAGCGCGCGCGGCGTGACGAAGCCTAAGATCGCGAACACGAAAAAGACCAGCGGCGTTTCAAAGGCGACGCCCATCCAGAATAGCAGCGCGGTGACAAATCCGAGATAACCGTCGGCTGTCCATTCGACCGTGAACACGTTCGCTTGAAAATTGGCGAGAAAATCGAGCGCGGGCGGAATGAGAAAGAACCACGTAAACGCCACGCCGACGAGAAAAAGCAGCGTGATCGCGGGCAGCGCCAAGTAGACGATGCGTTTTTCGCGGCGCGTGAGCGCGGGCAGCACGAACGCCATCAATTGATAGGTGACAAGAGGAATCGCGAGAATCCCGCCGATCAGCAGGGCGACGCGGAAATAATTGGTGACTGAGCCGGTCGGGTCGAGAATCTGGAGTTGGCGTCCGCCGTAGGGGATGAGCAGAATTTCATAGATTTGCCCCGCGAACAGCACGCCGATCAGCGTGCCGATGACTAACCCGACAGCCGCTTTGAACAAGCGCTGACGCAGTTCTTCAAGATGATCGAGCAGGGACATGCGCAGTTCTTGCTCGTCGTCCTCAACGCGAACGGGCGGCGGCAGCACACGGCGGCGGCGTCCCGGCAATCTAAGGCGCGGGGGCATCGCTGACACTATCCTCAGTGGGCGGCAGGACGGGTAATTTAAGCTGTGCCAGCCAACTCTCGCTATCGGCAACCGAACCCAAGACGCCGTTGATAAACCCGGGCGTGCCATCCGCGCCGAACAGCTTCGCCAAGTCGACCGCTTCGTTGATCGCCACGCTGGTGGGCGTGTACAGGCTGACGGCGAACTCGTAAATGCTGATGCGTAAAATGTTGCGATCGATCACGGCGATTTGTTCTAACGGGTAGTCGGGCGCGAAATGGCGAATGGCGCTGTCGATGCGTTCACGTTCGCCCCACACGCCGATCAGCAGCAGATGGGCGAAACGCTCGGCAGTTTCACCGGGGTGCTGCGCCTGAATCAAGCGCGTCAAGACATCGCCCGCTGGATGTCCGGCGAGATCGACTTCGTACAAGGCTTGCAGGGCGATGCGCCGCCCGATGCTGCGCTCATCGATGACGGGTGCGGCGTTAACAGCGTCCTCATCGGGCGAGACAAAATCAGAAAAATCGTACAATGCTGCGACTCCTATCCACGAGTGTGAAGTGTAGCGCAAAGTGGACGGTTTGCCTATGTGGGGGTGTGGTGGCGCGAGTATAAGCAGTGGAGATGCCTGCAAAAAACTGACCCCACCCCTAGCCCCTCCCCGAATGTTGCCTATGGCAAGCGCAAGCTAACGGAGAGGGGAACAAAAACCTCAGATTTTGGGGTGAGGTTCGTCGGCACGCTCGTAATTCACGATGATGACGCCCTTGGGCGAGACTTGACTCTCCGTGACCTTGAACGCCGCCGGAATAGTGCCAGCGGCAAATAACCGCTTGCCGCCGCCCAACGTCAGCGGATAGAGCTTGAGCCAGAACGCATCGATCACATCGTGTTGCATGAGCGTTTGCACGAGATTGCCGCTGCCGTAAACGTGTAAATCTGGACCCGGTTGGTGCTTGAGTTGGCTGACTTTTTCCGCGACTTCGCCGCTTAAAAACACAGTGGGCTGCCATGTGTGAGCCGTCAAGGTATTCGAGGCGACGTACTTGGTGGCGGTATTGACGCCCTGCCATACGTCCGCGTGTTGCGACCAGTAGGGCGCCCAAATGTCAAAGGTTTTGCGCCCGATCAACAGATCAAACGGCAGGCTCATCTCGTGACGGACGACTGCGCCAACAACTTCGTCAGCATAAGGCGCGATCCACCCGCCATGCGCGAAGCCATCACTGGTGTCTTCGTCGGGTGCGCCCATCGATTGGATGACCCCATCGAGGGACATGTGGGAGATGACAATCACTTTACGCATGATTGAGTTCCTTCAATAGCCGACGATCTCAAAATTAATTATAGCACAAATGTTCAATCTGTCAATCGGGGGAAAAGTCGAGGGGCGCACGCTGTCGTGCGCCCCAAGTGGGAATGATCACAGGATGGCGAGATGATCGCGGCGGAACGTGTGCAAGCGCTGTTCGCCTTCGGGCGTCAGTGTGATCAGATGATCACGGGTTTGCACCAGTTGCGCGGCGCGTAAACGACGCAGGACGTGCGTCATTTTGGCGGGCGTCCAGTGAAAATGCTCGTGGAGGGTGGGCAGCGCCAATTCTGCGGCGGCGGCGGGCGTGTTGCGGTGGTTGAAGATATGCCCTAACACGACTTGATCATCGAAGCTGCGATGTTGCAGCGCACGGCGGATCAGCGTGGCGATCATGCCATAACGCGGCGACAGCACCCACGCCGCCATGAACAGGATGAAGATCATCAGCACCATCGACGCTGAGATCGATGAGTTCCAGGCTTCGAGTAAATTCCAGCCGAAGGCGCGATTGAGTAAGGCGATCACGTCGCTGATCTGGACGATGCCCAAGACGCTGCCACGCGCGAGATCATAGCCGAAGTAAGCGCCCGTCGCGCCGATCAACGGGCTGAGGATGAGCATGAGCGCTAAGCGATCCGTCAGCAGGTAGGCGGCGGCGGGTGGGATGATGAAGAAGGCGATCACGAGGATCGAGCCGACCGCATCGAACGCGCCGACCGCCACTAAACTGACCAGCACCATGAGCGCATAGTGCAAAAAGGCGGGGCGAAAACCAAGCGCGTGCGCTAAAGCGCTGTCGAAGGTGGTCAGCTTGAGTTCTTTGTAGAACAGCACGACGAAGCCAATCGTCAGCACAGTGAGCGCCAGCATGACCGTGATCGCTTTGGGGAAGAACACCAACACGGGTTCGGCTTCGAGTAACCCCGCTTGATAGGCTTGAGCAGGGGAATAAGCGCCGCAGTTGGCGCAGACTTCGCGGAACTCGGCGGCGGCGTCGCGCGGGCTGATGCCCAGTTCGCGGCAGTTGATGCACTGGCGCGTGGTTTCCGCGCGCGGATCGTCGGGCGTGATGGTGACACTTTCACAGTTATCCAAGCAGTGGCTGTTGGTGTTCGCCCACGCCACGCCGATCTCACCGACCATGACCGAGTCGGAGTCGAGATGGACGTTATCGACGTAGCCCGACACCAAGATCACGGCGATGGCGAACAGCAGCGGAAAGACCAAGCCGAGCGCCGCATCCTGCTTGACCAAGCCACTGCGATAGATGATCTCGGTGAGGACGACGGTCAGCACACCCGCGCCCGCCGCGCCGAGAATGAGCAGCGGCGAGGATAAATCCGCCTCTAAGCCGAACAGCGTCGTCATGACGAGAAAGACGACGACGATCCCAAGCAGCACGGTGTGGCTGATGGCGTCGCTGGTGAGCGACATGCCGCGCAGCAGCAGAAAGGTTCCTAAGAGCGCGCCGCTGACGGCGATCAGGCAGCCGATGATGGTGGCGGTGTGCTGCGGGCTGCGAAAGAATAGATTGATCTCCTCACGCGAGAAGATCATGAGCAAAATTTCGATAATGAATTGTTCGAGCGCGAACATGATTGATCCTTACCCTGCTACAGCCGCATCGGCGGCGAAACGACGGCGATCCGCGCGGCGGCGTAGCAGCGTCCATAACACGCCGCGTTGGGGCGCGAACAACAGCGATATCGCCACGATGCCGAAAGCGACGACGATGATCATGGGGCCCGTGGGGATGTTGGCTTCGACCGCGCTAATGATCGCGCCGACGCCGCCCGCGAACGCACCGAACACCCCCGCTAAGATCACCATTTGATCGAGCTTGTGCGTCCATTGGCGGGCGGCGATGCCGGGCGCGATCAACATGCCCACCATGAGGATGACGCCCGCCAACTGCAAGCCCAACACCACCGCGATCACGATCAGGGTGGACAGCAGCGTGTTGAGCAAACCGACGCGGAAGCCGTTGGCGGTGGCGAATTCGAGATCAAAGGTGATGAGCTTGAACTCTTTCCAGAAGGCGGCGAGAACCGCGCAGGCGACCAACCCGACGACGGCGATCAGGTGAACATCGGTTTCGATGATGGCGGCGGCTTGTCCGAAGATGAAGCTGCTCAAACCCGCTTGGCTGGCGTCGGATCGCGCTTGAATGTACGTAAGCAGCGCGATGCCGAAGGCGAACCACGCCGTGAGGACGATGCCCATTGCGGCGTCTTGCTTAAGGCGGGTCGTGCGCGTGATCAGTTGGATGAACTGGACGCCCAACCAACTGGCGATGCCCGC
>JBGSRB010000209.1:0-4176 GCA_041737735.1 Anaerolineae bacterium
CGTGATCGTGCCGTCGTCGGCAAACGTCAGCACGGCGGCGACGTTGATCACCGAGATCGCTTGTGCGCGCCGCAATCCGAGCTTGATAAACACGCCGCGCTCGTTTGCGCTTAAGGCAGGGAAGGTGATCGCGCACAGCAGTTCGTCGGGGCGCATGACCGTGCGGCGCAATCCGGTGTAGAACACGCTCAAGGGGATCGTGCGCTCGCCTTCGAGCGATGTCAGCGTGACGCTTGCCCCCAACGCCATTAAAGGCGTGATCGTGTCGTTGGCGGGCGACGCGGTGATCACGTTGCCCGCGATGGTGGCGCGGTTGCGAATTTGCGGCGCGCCCACTTCCCAACAGGCTTGCGCCAACGGCAGTGCGCGCGCGATCAGCCGTTGATCGGCGACGACGTGATTATGCGTGACCAGTGCGCCCAAGCGAAAAGTATCGCCGCGCAAGTCGATGCGATCCAGATCGGGAACGCGCGTAATGTCGATCAGCGTATCGACGCCTGCGCGCTGATGGCGTTCCAGTTCGATCAAAATATCCGTGCCGCCCGCGACGATGCGCGCGCGTTCGCGGTGTTCAGCCAGTAATTCGAGCGCCTCGCCTAGTGATGCAACCGTGAAATAACGACTCCACATTCCGCATTGACCTCGTATGATAAGGGCGACCCGCGTGTTTGCCCGTCGCCCTGCCTGTGGTGCTATAACGGTGCGCGCGCTGCGGCGCGACACCCTGATTACGTATCATCTTAACGCAAAACGGCGCGCCCGATCAATCAGGTTGGTCGCCATCATCGCCTTCTGGCTCGATTTCGAGCAGCAGATACGGGTTGATGTTCATAATACAGGTATCCTGAAACTGGGTTTCGACCACGTTACGGCGATCATAGGTATGCACATGACCGTGCAGCATATAGCGCGGGCGATACCATTCGCAGAAACGCAGAAAGGCGTCGATGCCCGTGTGCGGCAGATCGTCAGCGTCGTGGATGCCCTTCGCGGGCGCGTGGGTGACGAAAATATCGACGCCACGCCCCGTGCGCTGACGACGAAAGAGCATCGACGGGGCAGCGCCCATCACCATCGCGTTGAATTCAGTCTGCGTGTACTGTACCGGACTATTGTTATATTTGACTGAGCCTTCCAGCCCGAAGAAGGTGACGCCGCGATAATTGACAAAGCGACGATGCAAATTCTCGCCGCCGGGCGGGTGCTGATCATAATGCGTGTCGTGATTCCCGCGCACGTAGAACAGCGGAACACCTAACACCGATGTGATGAACTCCAGATAAGCGGGCGGCATGTCGCCGCAGCTTAAGAGCAGTTCAACATCGTGATAGCGCCGCCGCAAATGCGCCGAATTTTCGAGCTGCGGCATAACCGTATCGCTGACACAAAGAATTTTCACGACTCGCGCCTAGATGAGATTATTCGTCAATTGTACTACGCGCAGCAGCTTCACTAACTCCGCGCATGGGCGCGCCGCTGCCGCCGCGCTGCGTCATGATGATTTCCGCCATAATGCTGACGGCGATCTCTTTGGGTGTTTCCGCCTGCAATTCCAAGCCAATCGGCGCATGGATGCGCGCCAACGCTTCCGGCGTAATGCCGCGTTCGTCGCGCAGCGCGCGGATCGTCAGCGCCCAACGGCGGCGGCTGCTGCCGATCAAGCCAATATAGGGCGCGTCGGTCGCCAGCAGCGCAGGAATCAGGTTGATGTCTACGGGTAAGCCGCGCGTGACCGCCGCGACATACGTGCGCGCGTCGATGCGGGTGTGTTCGGCAATGTCGGCGGGCGCGCACACGACATAATCCGCGAGATCGGGCGCGTAATCCGGGTTGCAGAACTCGGCGCGATCATCGGACAGCACCACACGCCATTCCAGCCAGCGCCCCAATTCCGCTAAGGCTTTGCCCACATGCCCGCCGCCGATGATCAGCAGCGTGGGCGGCGCGTGGATCGGCTCGATGAATACCTGCACCGTGCCGCCGCATATGCCCGGATCACCCGCCGCGATGTCGTTCAGGCTGTAGTCGCGCACGCGCGTTTGTCCATCGGTGATGGCGGCGCGCGCTTCATCAATGACCAGCGCCTCCATTTTGCCGCCGCCCACCGTGCCGACAATGCGCCCATCCACATAGACCAGCAGCTTGCTACCCGCGTGACGCGGCACGCTGCCTTCCACGCTGATCACGGTCGCCAGCGCGACGGGGATATTCTGATTTTGCGCGTCGAGCAGCGCGGCATAGACCGCGCGCAGGTCGTCCATGATCACTCTACCTCAAGCTCAGCGATGAACAGTCGGGCGAATTCGTCCACCCGATCAGCGGCATTTTCCGGTGGTAAGCGCTCGCCCGTGAGCGGATCGTAAATGCCCAAGATCACGCGATGGGTTCCCGCTGGCACATTCGTCAGATCGATGGTGATTGTGTCATGAAATGCGCCGATAATCCAATTTCCGAACGGCAGATTGCCCGCCAGCGGGCGTCCGTCGGCTTGCGCGACGATCTGATCATCGGCATTCAGCACATGCACGAACACTTGATAATCACCGTGTGCTTGTCCGTCGCTCGCCCATGTCAGCGGCAGGATCGCGCGTTCGCCCTCAACGCTGATCGCGTCGCGCAGGTGCAACCAGATTGCGCCCGTCTGAAACGTCGCCAGCGGATCGCCCGCCGGAGTCACAGGCGCGGGCAAGTCTTGATATAAATCGTGGCGATAGGGCTGATAATCGCCCTCTAAACGCGGCACAATGCGGATCGTGATCGCCTCACTCGTGATCTGTTCGGCGGGGATCAACACGGGAACATCGAGCCACGCCCCCGGCAGCGGCGGGATCACGCGCGTGGCGATCAGCGCGTCGTTGGCGTACACGTCATATGCGCCCGTGTCCACCGGATGCAACCGCGTGATCAGCAGCGCATCTTCATGCGGGCGCACGGGCAGCGTGAACGACTCCGCGCCGTTGATGCGCCGTCCACCATCCATGATGGTGCAGCGCGGATCAGTGCAGCCCTGATAGCTGAACTGGTTGTATTCGGTCGGAAAACCGTTCACGGGACGCACCAGCGACCACGCATAATCATGCGCGCGTTCACTGGCACTGTCAGCAACATTCACGCTGGCAATCGGGATCGCTGCAGCGTCGATCATGCCCGCTTGCACGAACATGAGATGTTCGCCCGCTGACTCGGCGGCTGTCCAGTCGGGGCGGTAAATGCCTTGCGTAGCCGCCGCCAGCGCCACATTCCGCACGGGATCGAGCGTCACCGTGAACAGTGCCAGCGGATCGGCGTAAAGATCGGTGGCGGCGAGATAGCCCAAGCCTAAGCCGTGTCCCACGCCATACGCCGCGATGTAATCAGGATGTTCCCGCACCAGAAATTCGCCCACCGATCCGGGTCCATTGCGCCAATAGGCGGCGGCATCCGGCGTGGTCAAGCCGACGATATCCAGCGTGGTGCGTTCGCCCATAAAGCGCATCATGCCCACATCATGCACGGCGATCACAGCGTCGGACGGGGTATTCTGGCGTAACCACAGCGCCATTTGATACGGCTGATCGCGCACATAGCCAATGTTGATCACATAGCGATAGTAAAACTCGATCTGCGTGAACGCGCCCGATCCGATCAACGCCAGTGCCGCCGCCGCGATCAGGGCTTGCTGGCGTGTACGTAAAAAGTTCACGCGGCGCGCTTGAATCTGACGCAGCAGTAATTCCACACCGATCACCGCCAGCGGGATGAACGTGATCACGATCGGCATTTGATAACGCTTGAAGTGCCAGAAGGCAGTATCAAGCGTCGAGATCGCCAGCGCCAAGCCGATCCACCATGCGATCAGCGCCAGCGCGAACACTGTTCGCTTGCGCGCCAGCGATGCCGCGCCGATCAGCGCCAAAACGCCCACGCCGATCACCACATAGGCGCTGGCTTCGCCCGTGGGCAGCAAAAACTCGCGCCACATGCGGATGAAATTCTCGACGATCCGCGTGATGACATAACCCAGATCGAACGGCACGACGCCCAACAGCGATTTGGCGCTGCCGCCCGACGCCACCGGCGATCCTGTGACGAGCAGATTGACCAACGGCTGCGCGATCAGCGCCGCCAGCGGGATTAGTGCCAGCGCCAGCCAACCGCGCCACCAGCCGAAGTTCCGCACGGTCACGCGGCGCGCGG
>JBGSRB010000232.1:0-2317 GCA_041737735.1 Anaerolineae bacterium
TTCGGCGTCGATGCCGAACTTCCGCCTGATCAGGTGACGACCACGCTGACCGACTACCTGAGCGCGGTCGATCCGGCACTGGTCGAACGGCTGCCGCTGTTGGGCGCGCCGCTCAATCTCGCGCTGGAGGATAACGCCTTCACGGGTGCGCTGCCGCCTGATCTGCGCGCCGAACTGACGCACGCGCTGCTGTTGGAGTGCCTGCGAGCGCGCGTCAGCGCGGCGGACGCTGATCCGCTGCTGATCATTTTGGAGGACGCGCACTGGATCGATCCATCGTCGGCGGCGCTGCTCGATTATCTCGCGCGCAGCATTAGTGATCTGCCTGTGCTGCTGATCGTGCTGTACCGTCCGCTTGATCCAGCGCCCGCTTTTACGGCGTTGGCGCAGCACAGCGCGATCACGCTGGACAGCTTCACCGATGACGAAGCCGCTGAATTGGTGCGGCTCAAACTGCGTCAATTATTCACCGAGGACACCGACGAAGACGCAACCGAAGCGCCCGCCGACCTGATCGCGCAGATCGTCACACGTGCGGAGGGCAGTCCGTTTTACGTCGAAGAAGTGATCAATTACCTGCGTGATCGTCAGATCGATCCGTTCACGACGCCGATCACCACGCTTGATCTGCCCACGACTTTACACACGTTGATTTTAAGCCGCATCGATCAACTGCTGGAAAGCGAAAAGATCACCGCGCGCGTCGCCAGCGTGGTTGGGCGCTTATTCCGCGCGCGCTGGTTGTGGGGCGCGTATCCGCAGTTAGGCACGCCCGATTACATCGAGCAGGCGTTGGGGGTGCTGCGTCAGGTCGATGTCACGTTGCTGGATCGCGTGCAGCCGGAACTCGAATACCTGTTCAGGCACATCGCCACGTGGGAAGTGGTCTATGAGTCGATCACGCATGAGACGCGCGCGCGCATCCATGAGCAGGTTGGCGATTTCATCGAGGCGAATTACACTACCGCGCTGCCTGCGTATTACGATATTCTCGCGTATCACTATGGCAGCAGCCCCAACCGCGCTAAACAGCGCCTGTACTTCCGCGCGGCGGGGGATGCAGCGCGCAAAGCTTATGCCAACGCCGCGGCTCTGGCTTACTATGATCGGTTGCTGCCGCTGTTGACCGCTGCCGAACAGGTCGAAGTGCTGCTGGCGCGTGGAGCGGTTTACCAGTTCATCGGGGAGTGGGCGCGGGCGGGTGAGGATTTTCAGCGCGCGCTCGTCATCACTCAGGAGCGCGCTGATCCGCTGGCACAGGCGCGCTGTGAGGACGCGCTCGGCTATCTTGCCGTGTTCGCGGGCGACATGGACGAAGCACGCCGCCTGCTGACCAGCGCGCGCGCCCGTTTCGCAGCAGCAGATGATCCCGGTTTGGCGCTGGCGCTGGAACACCTGACCTATTTTTATCAGCAAATCAGCGATCTCGACTCGGCGCGCGCGGCTTCGGAAGCACTGCTGACGTTCGCGCAGGCGCACGCTGATGAATCCGCCGCGATGATTGCGCAGCGTGGGTTGAGCTTGGTCGCGCTGGACAGCGGCGATCTGGCAACGGCGGAAACGCATCTCAACGCGCAGATTGACGCCGCGCGCGCGCTCGATAATCGGCAGGAATTGATTTACGCGCTGACGAATTTAGCCAGTGTGTGGATTTATGCCGGTGATTATGCGCGCGGGCTTGATGGGCTGCGTGAAGCCTATGAACTAGCTGACAGCATCGGTTATCGACGGGCAGCGGGCGCGATCATTGGTAACATGGGCGAGGTCTACCGCGAACGGGGCGAGGTTGAGATCGCGCGGCGCTGTTATCTGCACGCGCTGGCTGCCGCTGCCGAACTCAACGATCAGACCGATAACACGCTGGCGGCGATTGGCAATTTGGCGGCGGTTAGTCCGCGTGCGGATGCTGAGAACTTGTATCCGCGCGCGATCAGTTTTGCGCGGCGCATCGAGAATCTGTTCGGCTTATGCGAGTTCCTGTATCGCTACGGCGAATTGAGCGTGGATCGCGTGCTGTTGGAAGAAGCGCAGGCTGTCGCCGGGCAGATCGGGCGCGTGGATATTGCGTTCGCGGCGCAGTTGGCGCTGCATGAAGCTGCGCGTAATGTGGATGCACTCATGGAATTATTGGCATCCACGCCGGACGATGTGCCGGATCAGCGCGCGGATATTCTGTATGCGTTGTGGCGTGTGAACGCGAACGCTGATCACGCCGCGCAAGCCGCCGCGCTCTATCAGGCGTTGTATGAACAAACCTATCGCGCGCTTTATCGTCAGCGTTACGCCGAGTTAACCGGGGACACGTTATCCGATCCGC
>JBGSRB010000234.1:0-18719 GCA_041737735.1 Anaerolineae bacterium
TTCACGCCCGGCGGCATCCTCACCGACACGCCGACGGCAACTGCCACTTTCACGCCGACGCCGAGCGCGACTTTGACGCCAACCGCCAGCCAGACCTTCACGCCGACACCCGACAGCACCAATGAGGCGCTGCGCGCGCAGCCGATCAGCGCTGGGTGTGCCGATTTCGGCGTCGATGGTGAACGCACATCCCCTTCATTTGCGGTCGGTAGCGCACCGATCGTCTACTGGACGGCGGCTGAAGATGCGGCGCTCTATCGTGTGTGGTTGTACGACATGAATTTCAGCACGCTGCTGGATGAAACGACGCCGGAAACCGAATTTACGTTCCCGGCGGAGTTGTTCGCGTTTGGTCAGCAGTATGTGTTTGAGGTTGCGCCACTTGATGCTGATGGCGTGCCGTTTTGCATCAAAATCGGCGGGCTGTTACTGCCCTCAGTCGGTTAGCTGCGCTTGAGGATGTATTGCTCAAACGCTTCGGCTGTCCACGGCAGGGCGGGCTTGAAAATGTGTTCGTAGATCGCTTCGGCGTAAACGCGAATCTCATATTGCGCGTCGGATGCTAAACGCAGCTTGAGGAAGTTCATCAAGTTGAGCGCATCAACGCTGATCACCCACGTGTAATATACGCTGAAGCCGGGCAGGAATAAACGCGCCATCTCGCGCGAGACGCCTTGTTCGAGTGCCGCTTGATAGAGCTTGTAGCCCTGATCGTAAAATGTGGTGAGCTGCTCGGTCAGCGCGGCGCCCGCGTCAGCATCGAACTCGCCTTCGCTGGCTTGTTTGTTGTCCGCAGATTGTTTGCGCCACACCGACGGTACGTAAAAATCATCCTCTTCAAACGGTGTATAGCGCCCACTTTGAGCGTTGGCGTTCATGTAGTTGAACGTCCGATGTCGCACCCACTGCCAATACGTGACAAGTGGCGCGTGCGTCCGCAGCTTGAACTTGACCATCTCGAAGGGGCTGGTGTGCTGATTCCGTAATAAATAAAACAGCAGCTTCTTATCGCGGTCGGTGCCTTTGCTTTCACCCAAAAAGCTGACGCGCGCCGCGTTGACAATTGCGAGATCGCCGCTGACGCCAGTCGCCGGATGCGGCATCATGTCGAGCAATTCGACATAGCCTTTGTCCAGCACATCAATGCGCCGACCGATGAGATCAGGTTGCATAGGGTATCCTCAATTCGAGACGCGGGGTTAAGCGAAATATTGTAAGGCGCGGCGCATCCGTTCGTCGAACTCGTCCGGTGTGCCGGGCGGCAGCGCATCGAGCGCGGCTTGCGCCTCCGCAATGCTGTAACCAAACGTGACGAGCGCGTCCAGTACATCGCGGTTGACATCGCTCAAGCCGCCCACCGCGCCGATGATGCCGTCTGCGCCTTTGAGTTTGTCTTTGAGTTCAAACACGATTTTTTCCGCCATTTTCTTGCCGATGCCGGGAACGCGCGTGAGCAGTTCCGGTTGACCGCTGGCGACGGCATTCCGCAGATGATCGATGCTGAGCGTGCCGAGAATCGCCAGCGCCAGTTTAGGTCCCACACCGCTGACGGTGATCAGGCGGTCGAACAAGTCGCGCTCGGCGGTGGTGGTGAACCCGTAGAGCGTGATCGAGTCTTCGCGCACGATCATTTCCGTGTGGATATAGACCTCATCGCCTTCACTCACGATGATGGTGTTGCGCGGCACAAACACCTTATAACCCACGCCGCCGACGACGATCACGAGATGATCGGGATGCGTTCCCGCGACTTGACCTTGCAGGCTGGCGATCATGCGTCGTCCTCATCAATGCTGTTGTAGCGGCGGCTGTGAATATCAGTGATGGCAACGGCAAGCGCGTCGGCGGCGTCGTCGGGGTGGGGGATGCTGTCAAGGTTAAGCAGCATCTGCACCATTGCCTGAATCTGCGGCTTTTTAGCGTTGCCATAACCCGAGATCGATTGTTTGATATACGGCGGCTTGTACTCGTACACAGTTAAACCCGCCTGCATCAACGTGAGCAGGATCACGCCGCGCCCCTGCGCCACGGTGATCGCAGTGGTGATGTTTTTGCCGAAGAACAATTCTTCGACGGCGGCACGATCCGGTTGATATTGGCGCACCAGCGCGGTTAGGTCGTTGTGAATCTGGTAGAGTCGCTGCGCCATCGGCATCTTCGCAGGTGTGGTGATCACGCCGTAGGCGACGGCTTCGAGCGAACCATCACCTGACTCGTTGACGAAGCCATAGCCCACTGTCGCCGTTCCCGGATCGATGCCGAGTGCCAGCATTACGCGGTCTCGAAGGCTGACATCGCCGCATCGGTGATCAGTAGATTAGACGCGACCGACTGGATATCGTCGAGGTCTTCGAGTTCGCTAAACAGGCGCATGTTTTGCATCGCCTTATCGGTGGCGACTTCGGTTTCGTTCTGGGCGACCCACTTGAGCATCGATTCGCTGACGCTATAGCCACCGTCGATCAGCACGTTTTCGACCGCGGCGAACATTTCGCGCGGCGTGTAGACGATCAGCGTGCCATCCTCATCGATCACGTCATCGGCGCCGGCTTCGGCGGCAACCATGAACACTTCGTCAAAGTCGAGGTTATCACCTTCCAGTTCGATATAGCCTTTTTGCTCGAACTGCCATAACACCGATCCGGCGGAGGCAAGGCTGCCGTTACCCTTGTTGAACACGCGTTTGATCTCAGCCAGCGTGCGATTTTTGTTGTCGGTCAGCGTTTCGATGACAAACGCGACGCCTTCGGGTCCATAGCCTTCATAGACGGTTTCTTCCATCACGATGCCGTCGTCGCCTTTGCCCGTACCACGCGCGATGGCGCGCTCGATGTTATCTTTCGGCATATTGGCGGCTTTCGCTTTTTGGATCGCCAGTTTCAGGCGGGCGTTAGCGGTTTCGTCGCCGCCGCCTTCGCGCGCTGCCATCGTGATATCGCGGGCAATGCGGGTGAAAACTTTCCCACGCTTCGCATCTTCCGCGCCTTTTTTACGCTTGATCGTTGACCATTTACTATGCCCAGACATGCCCAAACTCCATATAACGTGCGTGCAGTAGCAATAAACACATTATAACTTAAGCGCGCGGAGTTCCGATAGATCGAGCGCGGCGTTATGTTATAATCGCGGCGTTTGCTGATGTTATTCAAGGGACTGCTTGTGTCACAAGCTGTTGTTTCGCCACCAATCACGCCGCGCCGCGTGATCGATCATGAGCGCATTGCGTGGGGTGTGATGTTGATCGCGTTTGCGATCTTCTGCGTGCTGTTGACGCTGGCAGTGCTGACGGCGCATTACTTCTTATTTCAATCGACCACGCCGCTGCAAGCTTCAATTCGTGTGAGCCGCGGCACGGTAACCGTTACCGGGACGGATATGCGCGGTTTATCTGTACAGTCGCGGCGTGAAGTCGTTGGCAGCTCGGTGCTGGCGACCGACGCGCAATCGCAAGCGATGCTGTTCGTGACCGATCCGCGTGATGCTAATGTGACAACGGCGATCATCACGCTGCGACCGGGGTCGCAGCTTAATCTGCGGCAGGCGGTGCGTCCCCGTTTTGAATGGAGCAGCGCGCAGTATTGGATCAATCTAACGGGCGCGCGCGGCTCGTTTGATATTTTCGTGCCGCCTGATCTGGGACGCGATATTATGGTGACGGTGCAGACGGATAACAACGCAACCATGCACCTGTCCGCCAGTGGTCGCTATTCGATGATCGCTACGGCGCAGCAGGTGGAATTAGTCAATCATTCGGGGACGGCGGTACTGCTGCTGCCCGATGAGACGATGCAACCCGCTGCGCGTGGTCAGCGTGTGATCTGGAACAGCAACGATACGCCGATTATGACCGCGCCTGCACTGGTCAACCTACTGGGTGACACGACGTTCAGCCCGCAAAATGTCGTGGATTACAACGCGGGAGGCACGGCGACACGCACGTTGATGTGGCGCTGCAATAACATTCAAAACGAGTTCCCGCCTTCGCCAATGGGGGGCTATAACCTCACGGTTGCTGATGGGCGACCCGCGCTGCATTTAGCGCGCGGGGTGGGCGCGCAGTCGCACGGTGAGACCTTGTGCGTGCAGGGATTTGGCGCCAACGGCTTGGACGTGTCGATCTATAATCATGTGTCGATCCGCGTGACGTTCAAGATTGTGGGGCATTCGCTCAGCGCATGTGGAATCGAAGGCAGCGAATGTCCGTTGATGGTGCGCTTGCAATATAATCCGGTATCGGGGGGCAGCCCGGTTGAGTGGGTGCATGGCTTCTTCGCTTATTTCAATCCATCGGTTGAAAATCGCCTGCGCTGCGACAGCTGCACGGAATATCACGAGATCGTCAATGTGGGCGAGTGGTACACCTACGAAAGCGATAATTTCCGTGTGGGATCGCTGCCTGCGGAAACACCCGCTTCAATTTTGAATGTACGTTTTTACGCATCGGGTCATGATTACGATGTGTATGTAAGCGAGTTAGCGCTGCTGGTCGATCAAGCGCAGATTCCGCTGCCGCTGGTCGCGCCGACTAATGCTGGGTCTGGCTCGTGAATTGCGCCACTTGCAGCGTATGGTTACACTGGATTGATAATTTGATAATGCCATTGGCGGGGCAGGAGCGGACGCATGTTCCCGTTTAATCTCGAAGAAGCGGGTGGTTTGGTCACGGTGCTGCTGATCTACGGCGGCTTGGTGACGGTGGTGGCATGGCTGGCGATGATCGTGTGGGCTTACCGCGATATGCGGGCGCGTTCACGCGATGGGTTGGCGCAGATTTTCGTCGCGTTGATGGTCGCGGTGCTGACGGTGCCGGGGGTGCTGATCTATCTGTTCTTGCGCCCGCGCGAAACACTGGCGGAAGCCTACGAGCGTTCGCTGGAAGAAGAAGCGCTGCTACAAGAAATTGAGGATAAGCCGCAATGTCCGGGCTGTAAGCAGCGTGTGAAAGATGAATGGCAGGCGTGTCCTTATTGTCACACGCGGCTGAAACGTCCGTGTACGCGCTGTGGGCGGATGCTCGAACTATCGTGGGATATTTGCCCGTATTGCGCGACGGTCGCGGCAGCCTATACCGCCGAGACACCCGCGCCCGAACGTGAACGCGCGCTGGTCGTGCCGCGTCGCCAGCGGGATGTGCAGGCGACTTCTAATGTGGATGTTGACTTAACGCCGACGCCGACCTATCGACAGGGACGGGCAGGGGAACGCGGCGCGCTCGAATTTATCGACGGGGATGAATGAGGTTGAAACAGGGGATCGAGCGCGCTTGATCCCCTGTGCTATGAATTAAAGTCACGAATATTGCAGTTCGCCCGATTCACCAACGGTGTGAATCTTCAGGAAGTTGGTTTGTCCGCCGATGCCGAACGGCACACCCGCGATAATCACGAGCGTATCGCCAGGTTCGACTAGATGCTCACGATGCGCGGCGCGCACAACGATCCCCAACATTTCATCAATTGAATTAAATTCGGGAACCAGCAGCGGGAACACACCCCATACCAGTGCCATGCGCCTATAGGTGATCTCGTTGGGCGTGACGCACAGGATCGGCGTGGACGGGCGCTCTTTAGCGACGCGCCGTGATGTATAACCGCTCATGGTGGTCGTGACAATCGCGCGGCACTTGAGCGCTTCCGCGATCTGGCTGGTGGCTTGGCTGACCGCGTCGGAAATCGCTTCGCGTCCTTCGCTTTCAGGGGTGATGATGGTGCGATCATGCGGGTTATTGGGGCGGGTGATGTTGCGCTCGGCAATCGCCGCAATGTTGACCATCGTTTCGACCGCGCGCACGGGATAACCGCCCGCTGCGGTTTCGTTACTCAGCATCACTGCGTCGGTGCCGTCAAGAATGGCGTTGTAAACATCGCTGGCTTCCGCGCGAGTCGGGCGGGGATTATCGACCATCGAGCTGAGCATCTGTGTGGCGGTGATCACCGGTTTCGCCGTTGCGTTACACAAGCGAATGATCCGCTTTTGATGGAACGGCACTTCTTCGGCGGGCGTTTCCACGCCGAGATCGCCGCGCGCCACCATGATCCCTTCGCTGGCGTCGATGATCGCCTCGATGTTCCGCAGCGCTTCATGCTTCTCAATCTTGGCGATGATCGCTGCGTTGCCGCCCAGATGCTTGATTAGCCAGCGCATTTCGCGAATGTCTTCTTCTGAGCGCACGAACGACATCGCCAAGTATTCGGTGTGTTTACTCAAGGCGAACTTGACATCTTCACGGTCTTTATCGGTGATGGCGGAAAGCGTGAGGTTCGCGTTCGGCGCGCTGACACCCTTGCGTGAGGTCAGGTCGCCGCCGATCACCACTTCGCAGATGAGCGCACGACCAGTCGCGCTTTTGACGATAAATTCCAGCGTGCCATCATCGATGAGCAAGCTCATGCCCGCTTTAATGTCACGCACGAATTCAGGATGCGGAATTTGCACCACGTTATTCGTGCCGTTGGCTTCATCAAGCGTCAGCGTGATCGGATCGCCGGGGGCAAGCACAATGGGTTCTTGCGCGATTTTGCCGATGCGAATTTTGGGTCCCTGAATGTCGCACAGGATGGCGACGACGACGCCTTCTTCATAGGCGATGCGGCGTACATCGTCGATGGTTTTGCCATGTGTAACGTGATCGCCATGTGAAAAATTGATCCGCGCTACGTCTAAACCAGCGCGGATCATCTGGCGCAGTGTTTCTTCGTCGCTCGATGACGGGCCAATTGTGGCGACAATTTTGGTGCGTTTTCCGTTAATGCGCGTGCTGATCAAGGCACATCCCTTTCGTGCTTAGCGGCGAAGTTGGCTCAGTTCAGGTCAAGTCCGAGATTAGTGAAGGCGCTGCGTCCGGCGTATTTAGCGGCGCTGCCCAGTTCTTCCTCAATCCGCAGCAGTTGATTGTATTTGGCGACGCGGTCGGTGCGGGCGGGCGCGCCCGTCTTGATCTGTCCGGCGTTCATGGCGACGGCGAGATCGGCGATGGTGGTGTCTTCGGTTTCACCGCTGCGGTGGCTGGCGACAACGGTCATGTTGTGGCGCTGGCTCAACTGCGCGGCGGCGAAAGCTTCGGTGAGTGAACCGATCTGGTTGACCTTAAACAGCAGTGAATTGGCGGCTTTTTCCTTAATGGCGCGCTTGACCTTTTCCACATTAGTCACGAGCAGGTCATCACCGACGATCTGCACGCGATTACCGATGCGGGCGACCAGCCGCGACCAATTTTCCCAGTCATTTTCAGCTAAGCCATCTTCCAGCGAGATGATCGGGTAACGATCCGCCCAATTCGCCCAAAACTCGACCATTTCTTCGCCGCTGAGCATTCGCCCTTCGATCTCCAGATGATATTTACCATCGCGATAGATTTCCGATGCAGCGGGATCAAGGGCGATGTAGACTTGTTCACCGGCGCTGTAGCCGGCTTGCGCGATGGCTTCCATAATGGCATCGAGCGCAGCTTGATTCGAGCCGAGACTAGGCGCAAAACCACCTTCATCGCCCACGCTGGTGCTGTGTCCCATTTTATGGATCACGCTTTTGAGCGCGTGGTAAATTTCAACACCCCATTGCAGCCCCTCGCGGAAGGTCGATGCGCCGACGGGCATCACCATGAACTCTTGAAAATCGGTGCTGTTGACCGCATGCTTGCCGCCGTTCATGATGTTCATCATGGGAACGGGTAGCACATGGGCATGAACGCCGCCGAGATAAGCATACAGCGGTTGCTCGGTCGATTGCGCTGCGGCTTTCGCTACTGCCATCGACACGCCGAGAATGGAATTCGCGCCGAGATTACTTTTGGTGGGCGTGCCGTCAAGGGTGATCATTTGCTGGTCGATGTCAACTTGATTGAGTGCATACATGCCGCGCAGCGCGTCGGCAATGGGTCCATTCACGGCTTGCACTGCGCGCAGCACACCCTTACCCAAATAGCGGCTTTTATCACCGTCGCGCAGTTCGAGCGCTTCATGTTCGCCCGTGGACGCGCCGCTTGGCACAATCGCGCGCCCAAAGGCGCCATCCGCCAGCGTGACTTCAACCTCAACCGTGGGGTTGCCACGCGAATCGAGAACTTCGCGCCCATGAATGGTTTCGATGATCGACATGCTTTTACTCCTTGTCGTCGTGCGTAGTCGAACAAGCCGTAAATCTAGGCTTGTCAGGTTAGGTCAGGAAACATGACTATAATAGCGCGTCTTTAAGAAAGTGCATGGGCGAAAGGGGCAAAAGTGCCGCGAGATCGTCCATGCTGACAGGGATTGATTGTTCGAGTAAAATAGATGAACATCACACAAATGAACGTTTGCAAAGTAAGGTAACCCACGCATGAATGAACGGCGTACGATCTATCTTGACCATGCCGCCACCACGCCCACTGATCCGCGTGTAGTCGAGGCGATGCTGCCGTATTTCAGCGAGGTGTATGGCAATGGTTCATCGGCGCACGGATTCGGGCGCAAAGCCGAAAGCGCGATTGAGGACGCACGCGAACGGATGGCGCGCGTGCTGAATTGCAAACCGAATGAGATCGTCTTCACCAGCGGCGGCACGGAAAGCGATAACTTGGCGGTGCGTGGCGTGGCGTGGGCGCGAGCCGGGCAGGGCAGGCACTTGATCACTACGCCGATTGAACATAGCGCAGTTGTGGTGACGATGGGGCAAATGGCGCAGGTGATGGGCTTTGAGCGCACGCTGCTGCCCGTCGATCAGCAGGGAATGGTCGATCCAGAGGCGCTGGCGGATACGACGCGCGCGGATACGACGCTGGTCAGCGTGATGTACGCCAATAACGAAGTGGGAACGATCCAGCCGATTCCGCAGTTGGCAGCGCTGGCACACGAACGCGGCGCGCTGTTCCACACCGATGCGGTGCAGGCGGCAGGACAGCTTGATCTGGATGTGCAGATGCTCGGCGTCGATCTACTGAGCTTGTCGGCGCATAAATTCTATGGACCTAAAGGGGTCGGCGCGCTGTATGTGCGCGGCGGCGTCGAGTTGGTCGCGGCGCAAAGCGGCGGCAGTCATGAAAATTATCGGCGCGCGGGAACGTATAACACACCGGGGATTGTGGGCATGGCGCTGGCGCTGGAATTGGCACACAGCGAACGCGAAGCCCGCTTAGCGCATTACCGCGCGCGGCGGGATCAGTTGATCGAGGGCGTGCTGGCGCAGGTGGAAGGCGTGCAGCTTACCGGTCACGCGATGATGCGCCTGCCCGCCCATGCTAGCTTTGTATTTGAGGGCATCGATGCCAATATGCTGGTGGTGCATCTCGATTTGAAGGGTATCGCCACGTCGAGCGCATCAGCGTGTAAAACGGGCAATCCTGAACCGTCGGCGGTGCTGCTGGCGCTGGGCTATCCGCCTGATCTGGCGTTGGGTAGCCTGCGGATGACGGTCGGCACGGCGACGACGGAAGCCGACATTGCGTATGCGGTGGAAACTTTAGCGGCGACAGTTGCCAAGCTGCGCCGTCTGCGTGCGGGGATGTTCACGTAGCGGTAGGTTAGGTTAAGTAGTGTAATGGGGTGAGTGTGAGCGAGAATCAAAATAAGCGCGTCGTTGTCGCGATGAGCGGCGGGGTCGATAGCTCGGTGGCGGCGGCGCTGCTGGTCGAGCGCGGCTACGAGGTGATCGGCATGATGATGCGGCTGTGGTCAGAAGATACCGTCGATGATTGCACGCATAACCGCTGCTGCACGTCTGAACAAATGGCGGATGCGCGGCGCATCGCTGATAAGCTGGGGATTCCGTTTTTTGTGCTGGACACGAAAGATGTCTTTCGCGGCAAGATTGTGCAGTATTTCATCGATCAGCATCGCGCGGGGTTTACGCCCAACCCGTGCATTGAGTGCAATCGCCATATCCGTTTTGAGTGGCTACTGAATAATGCGCTGGCGCTCGATGCCGATTATCTGGCAACGGGGCATTATGCGCGCATCGCGCAGGCTGAAAGCGGGCGCTTCTTGCTCAAAAAGGGCTTGGACGAGCGCAAAGATCAAAGTTATGTGCTGAGCGTGATGGGGCAGGAACAACTTTCACGGGTTTTGTTTCCGGTTGGCGAATACGAGAAAACCGAAGTGCGCGCGATCGCCGCGCGGTTTGGCTTGCCGACTGCCAGCAAGCAGGATAGTCAAGACCTGTGCTTTTTGGGCGATGGCGATTATCGGCGCTTTCTGCGCGAACACGCGCCGGATGTCATGCTCGAAGGACCCATTGTTCGGCGCACAGGCGAGATCGTCGGGCAGCATCACGGGTTAGCCAATTACACCATCGGGCAGCGTAAAGGCTTGGGCATGACCGCGCTCGAACCGATGTATGTGATCGGCATGAACCCCTACAACAATGCGCTGATCGTCGGCACAGCCGATGAACTAGGCAAACAAAGCCTGATCGCCAGCCGCGTCAACTGGACGAGTGGTGAAGCGCCGAGCGCCGCTTTCAGCGCTGAGGCGAAGATTCGCTATAAGGCGAAGCCCGTCAGCGCGTGGATCGAACCGTTGGCGGCGGATCGCGTGCGCGTCACGTTTGATGCGCCGCTGCGCGATATTACGCCGGGGCAGGGTGCGGTATTGTACGATGGTGACGTGTGCTTAGGCGGCGGCATTATCGAGCGTGAATAGCGCCAGCGTGAATAGCGGGAACGTAAAACGCGGATACAGCATCCGCGTTTTTTATTTAGGCGGGACGCAGCAAAATCTGCGTGACTTCTGTGCCGAACAGCAGCATGATGATCATGGCGATCACGATGTATTGTCCATAGGGCAGCGGCGTGAACATGCTGTAGCCTGTGCGCGAAAAACGCTTGGACAGCAACCACAACAACGATCCCGCCGCGCCGATGAACACGGTCAAAAACATCGCCGGAATCAGCGGTTGCCAGCCCAAAATCAAGCCCGCCAGCGTGATCAGCATCACGTCGCCATAACCGAATGCGACTTCGTTAGCTGAATATCCGCGTGTGATCGATAGCACATAAACGAACAAGAATCCGCCGAGATACAGCAAAAAGAACACTCCGAAGCCGACCGCGCCGCCGATCAGCGCGTTGGGTAGGTTCGCGCCGTAATCAGTAATGATGGCATCGAGGATGGCGATCAGCGCAGACGGGATGATGACCACGAACAAGATCAAGCGGTGTTCAAGGTCGATCACGGTGATGAGCGCGAAGATCGCCATGTAAATCAGCCAAAAGACAAGTTGTAGCGGCGTCATGGCGGGGTCGTCAGCAGTGGCGATGACTGTGAGCGCCATCAACCCGCCGGTGAGTAATTCCGTGGCGGGATAACGCCAGTGCAGCTTAGAACCATCGGGCGCTGTGCGTCGGTTGAACAAAAACGCGGTGATGCCCAACCATGCGATCAACGGGCGCGGATTTCCATCGCCATAACGCGGCGGGAACCGGGGGGCGCGGCGCTTAGGCAGATCATCTGCTAGCACGTTGATGATACCGCCAACTAACAGACCAATGATAAAGACGGCGATGATAAGCATAGCTATGTTCCTCAGCGGGGCAGGGGCGGCGCGGGCGGCAGCAGTGCCAACGACACCGCGATTACGATCAGGAAGGCGAGCGCGGCGCTGATCAGCAGGGCGGTGCGCTGCGTGCTATTGATCTTCGCATAGTCATTAGCTCTATCGGACTCATCGGTGATGATTTCCACCCGATCAACGGCGTCCACATCGATGCGCCACGCAGCGATCTGCGCCTCACCGCCACGTAAGCCGATGATCACCTGCGCGAGTTCGGGATAATTGGCGTGCGCGCGATCAGACGGGGAAGGCAAAACATCCCCATTGGGGTGTGCATGATAAAGCGCGATCAGGCTTAAACCTTTGCGCGCAGCATGAATTGATGCCGACTCCAGCGCGTGACCGTCGATGTAATAGGTATGGTGGGGTTCAGCCGCGCGATTTTCAAGCGGCATGATCTCGACAGCACGCAGCACGTTATTAAAGTCAGCCCGCCCGATGATCACGCCGCAGGCTTCAGTTGGCGCGGCGCGCCGTGCGTGATCGACCAGCGCTTGTAGGTGCGCGTGGCTCAAATGCAAGATCACGGCGCGGCGTCCTCATCGGCGGCGTCAACGGGCGGCACGGTGATCATCATGCTGCGGCGGTCTTGCGGCGGATTGCGTGTTTCGTAGAATAACTCGACAGCCAGTTCGTACTCACCCGTTGGATCATCCAAGCCGCGCAGGTGCATGGTAAATTCCATGTCGTGGTGCATCGTTTCGATCACGCTTAATTCACCGACCACGCGCCCATCGGCGGCGCGCGCGCTCAGCAGCAAGTTAGGGCGTTCTTCAAACACGGTCACGCGGATATGAATGAACACGCGGAAGCGATCCGGATAGACGACGCTTTCCAGTTCTTCGATTTTGATTTCGTGTTTGGGTTTAGGCGCTTCATTGAAAAATTGGATGTTCACGGCGTTATTGCTTCCTGTAGGGCTTGTAACACAGCGATAGCGTGATCGCGTTGATCGGCGGGAACGAGCAAATGATCGCGCTCGAAGGCGGCATACGGCATGATCGGGATGCCCACCTGAGCGAGCGCTGCGCTGATGCGCGCCATGAATCCGGTTAGGGTCGGTTCAAGCGGCAGATCGAATGTGATCAGGCTGTATTCGGCGTCGCTGATACGGTGATCGCGCAGACGATCTTCAAAGTCGGGGACGAGTTCGGCATCGATCACCAGCGTGACTTCAGCCCGATCGACGATCAGCGCGGCGAACGGTTCGCCCACATGCGCTAAAATGCCCGCTGCTACGGTGATCGCGCGCGCGGGCAGATGGATCATGCGATAGCGCGCATCATCGGCGCGGATAACCGCCTGTTTGATCGCTTGTTCGACCGTCAAACTCATGAATGCAACCGTCTATTCATCAAATTGATAGGTGGCTTCAGCATAATACCGAACTTGCCGATGCGCCAGTTTAGATTGCAGCCACACACGCAAATCGGCGTTTTTGGCATCGAGCGATTGATTGCGGTCGCGCAAAATTTCCAGCGGATAATTCACACGTAAAGCGCGTCCTTGCACAATGTGACGGCTGACGCCCGGCGGCAAATAGGCTTGTTCGCGCGCCGCGGTGATGATGTCGGCGGGTTGATAAAGGGGGAAGGTGACCAGCGCGAACGCCGTGGGGAATAAATCCCACACCGCGCTGATGTCGGGCAGGGTGGTGCGGTTGAGCTTGGCATGGCGCTGATACAACATCACGACTTGGCATAATGCCGCGTTGCGCGCCTGCACCGAGTCGTCGGGCGCGGTGATGGCGAGCAAGCGTTGATCGGGTAAATGAATGTGTGTAATCGCGTGTGCCGTGTGTTCGTCCCGCACTTCAATCGACGGCAGCGCGGCGATCTGATTGAGCAGCGCCGTGCTATTCCAATCACTGATGACGTGCTGCCACGTGTCCAACGTGACTAAATCAGTGGCGTAATCGACAACTTGCGCGAGAATATGGGGAAATTCGAGCGTAGCAAAACCATGCACGCGGTTCGCACCATCCAACACGACAAAATTTTCGTCATCCATGGCTGCGACTAACGGCGGGTTGATCATGAGCGTGTCGTGGCGTAGACGTTCGATCAGCGGATCGCTGCGCTGGCTGTCGTGCAGTTCATGCGCGTGCAGGCGCTCAACGGGTAGAATACATAAATTAGGCATGGGCGCGTTGTGCCGCAGCATCGGGAAAATCCCCCAAGTGAAGTAGCGCAGTATAGGCTAACATTAGCAGACCATAGGCAGCTAAGCAACGTTCACCCGAAGGGATGAGCATGGGCGCGAATGAACAAGGTGCGAACGCAACCGCCGGACGCTGGTCGGTGATCGCGCGCACGTTATGCTTTGTGCGCAATGGCGACGATGTGCTGTTGATGAAGCGCGCGCCGCATCGACGGGTGTTTCCGAATCGCTATAACGGTGTCGGTGGGCATATCGAGCGTGACGAAGACCCACTGACGTGTGCGCACCGCGAGATTCTCGAAGAAACAGGGTTACACGTGCATAATGTGCGGCTGCGCGCGGTCTATAACATCGATACGGGCGACACTAGCGGGATCGCGCTGTTTGTGTTCACGGCGTGGAGTGAAACGCGCGAAGTAATTGCGAGCGAAGAAGGTACGCTGCACTGGCTTTCGCATAGTCAAATAGAAAGTCTCGATCTGGTGGAAGATTTACCCATTATTATGCCGCGTATTCTGGCGATGGAGGAGGGCGATCCGCCGCTGTTCGTACATGTGAGTTATGATCAACATGATGTAATCCAGATACACTTTGCGGAGAATGACTAAAGTATGACCGAACAAACTATTCCAGCGCCACAGTCCAAAAAACGCAGTCCCTTGCAGCGCTTAGGCTGCGGTGTGCTGTTGGTAATTTGGTTTGCGATGCTGATGCTACCATGTTTCTTGGGTATTTTGGCAACGCAAGGACAAATCACCATCAGCACAGGAAATGCGCCGGGACAGGAATTACGCATCTGGCTGATCATGGAGCCGTTCGAGCGCGGACTGGGTATTTCCAGCGCCAGCGCGCGTTATGACGGCGACAATAGGTTTTGTCTTGATACCAGCGTTAATTACCTGATGTGGGCAGGCAATGTTGAACCATCGCCCTACACGGAATGCTATGAACGCGAGAATGCGAACGCAGCGTGGACATTTATCAGTGCTGATAGTAATGAAGATGACGAGCGTTAAACATGGATCAAATCTTCAATGAGTTGTTAGGTGGGAACGGGCTGTTGATCGCAGTTGGCTGCTGTTTGCTGTGCGTGGTGGGCGGTGTGCTGTTGGTCATCTTGAATTTGCTTGGCTCGGTGATCGGATTGATCAGCGGTGGCGTTGAAGTGCTGGCGGGCATTATCGGGGGGCTGCCGGGTTCCGGCTGTGGATGCTTATTGCTCGTGGGTGGCTGTGGTGCGGTGGCGCTCGTCGGCTGGTTGATCCTCGGTGGTTTAGCCGGATGCGATACCACTTATACGAACTTTTGCGCTTTACTCGGTCGATAATTTCGCGTAGTCATTTACAAAACAATGAAACTAGACTAGTGCAAGCATTTTAGCCAAATGAAGAGGAGTTTCAACCACAAAAATACCTGAAGAGCGCAAAAGATCAATCACACTGCGCTGACGAACATTAGAAGCAACCAAAGACTTACCTACAATATAACCATAAACAGGCTTTGACATGACCGAATGCACAAAATGCGCAGCTTCAACTTCATGCGCACCAAAAACATCACCAATCAGAACAATTGCGCGCGTCTCAGAATCATCCTCAAACAACGACATGACATCAACCAGAGACATACCGCCAACGCGATCAGCCCCTACACTCAAACAATTTGACTGACCAATACCCGCTTGAGTAAGTGTGTAAACCACATCATACATAAGGGTCGAACTGTGTGAGACCACACCAACATGCCCTGAACGCGCGATAAAAGGTGGAATCGTTCCCAAAACTGCATGATCCGGCGTCAAAATGCCCGCAGAACCCGGACCCAACAAGCGTGTGGCAGGATACATTTGCAAAAGCTCACGCACGCGCAGCATATCATGATGCGGAATACCGTCGGTTACACACACAATCAAACGCAACCGCGCATCAATCGCTTCACAAATAGCATCAGCAGCGTTAACGGCTGGCACGAAAATCACGGAAGCATCAGCGCCCGTCACATCCACCGCGCTGCGCACATTGTCGAAAATGGGCTTACCATGAATCCAGTCACCGCCTTTACCGGGTGTCACACCCGCGACAATGTTGGTTTTATAGGCAAGCATCTGCGCTGTGTAATGTGAGCCACCGTTGCCCGTAATGCCCTGTACGATCACTTGGGTATGTTCGTCAACCAGAATTGACACGCCCTGATCCTTGTCGCAGCAAACTAATCAAACGCATAACAGCCTGACTCATCGAGGTAACACTGATCACATTAACCGCTGTTTGCTGATTGATCACAGCCCGCGCCGCCTCAACTTCTTGTCCCTCAATGCGAACAATTACAGGGATCGTGAGGGCGAATTCATTCAGCATAGCCGCTAGATCATGCGCGACCATTTCAGCGCTTGTTCGCGTGGCAAACAAGTTAAAGCACACGGCGCGCACTTGATGATGCAGCAAGATATTGAGCGCCGCCGCCATTTTCCCGGAACTTAAATCCGTACACAAATCGAGAATGCACGCCGCACGCAAACCTGCCACCATCAACATATCGATTGTTGCCATGCCTAAGCCCGCACCATTGACTACACAGGCAACTGTTCCACGCAGGGGCGTATAAGTGATGCCCGCAGCGCGCGCATGACGTTTGACGCCATCATGAACATCATCAACCAATTCCAACTCAGGGTGACGAAACAGCGCATAATCATCGATCTGTAAATCTGCCGAGCGCACCAGCAAACTGCCGTTTGGCAGCAAAGCGATCGCGTGTAATTCCAAGCGCAAAGCATCGAGCTGCACCGCGCAGGTATACAATTGCTGGATTAAAGCGATAAATTCACGCCAATATTCGCGCGGCAGGTTGATCGTGTTCACGAGATTACGCGCTTGAAACTCGAACACACCACTCAGCGGATTGATCGTTTCGCTCGCGCTGCTCCCTGCGCACTGAGCGATAATCACTGGGCGATGCGAATCCGTATCAGCATAGATTGCTAAACTACACTCAATCTGCGCTACGATCTCCGCTTCAATCAAAACGCGCTTCGCTTGCGCGCCATTCACTTTGAGACGCAGCAAATCGAGCGTGTGTTCATGCACTTCTGCCAATGTGAGGGCATGTCTTTTCAACCGAACATTAGCCGTCGGCTGAATACTCAGAATAACAGGCAAACCAATCTCACGGGCGGCAGCGTCCGCTTCATCGGCAGAATGCGCTACAACCGCGCGCACCAAAGGAAGCGCAAAACGCTGGAGCATCGTTCGAGTTTGAAAATCGTTGAGCTGCACGCAGTCGCCTTCATAAAGTTCGTTATAAAATTTCGATGCTTTGATCAACGATCAGCGCATCAGGATAATGTTTCTCAAGCCAATTCAACACTGTGCTGATCGTTTTGTGCGCGTGATTGGTGGCGTTGGTCACCAACGTAAACGCGATCACGCTCGAATTGAGCGCATTCTGATCATCAATTTCAGCAGCAGAAATATTGAAGGTTTGATGCAGACGCTTCAGCATCGATTTAACGATACCGCGTTTTTCTTTCAGATTGGCGATGCCCGGCAACTCAAACTCGATGGTGCATAATCCAATAATGATGGTTGGCATAAAATCATAGTGCGGTGCGACCGCACGGTTGATTACGATATGGAGAGTATAACCGATTGCTTGAAGCACGCGAATAGCGAAAAAACACTCACATAAGCATTAACTGGTACTCCCGTGCCGCCTTGTTATAATTCAGAATAGACATAATTGTGCTTGATCAACTTTTGAGGGTAAGTATGCAAAGAATCGTTAGTATCGAAGATGAAGTCGATATGCTCGACCTCATGGCACTCATCCTCACACGTAAAGGATTTGAGTTTCACAGCGCACAAAGCGGGCTTGAGGGTCTAAAGCTGATTGAGCAAGTTCAGCCTGATCTGATCCTATTGGATTTGATGATGCCCGATATGATCGGGTGGGAAGTCTATGACCGCCTGAAAGCAGCACCACAAACACACGCTATTCCCGTGTTGATCGTCACTGCGCGCACACAAAGCGATCCGCGCTTGGTTGCATTTCAAGAACAAACCACTATTGATGACCTGATCACCAAACCCTTCGGACCCAGTCAATTGGTCGAGAAGGTGATGGCGATCTTAAAGCGCACGCCTTAAGTGCGCGTGCGGTTACGCATTTCGTAGTACACTTAGCTTCAGTTTGATCTACACAGCTTAGATGGGGGCGGTGATGAAACAAAGAAATATGCTGCGTATCAGTCTCGTGGTATTGGTGTGTTTATTCAGCATGATCACCATGCTGCAAGCGCAAACGGATGCACTGCTGATCAACCCTGGTTTTGAACCGCCATTTGAACCGCTGCCCAACGAGATTGAGGCAGTCGCACAGGGCTGGACGGCATGGGCGGCTGGCTCAGCGCAAACTGCCGAATATTATGCTGCTTCAGACACAATCAATGGGGTGGCTGAACCGCAAATTCGCAGCGGCAGCGACGCTCAGCAGTTCTTTTCTTTCTTCACAGCGCATGACGCTGGCGTTTATCAGATCATCAGCGACGTAGATGAAGGTACGAACATTCAGTTCAGCATCTTCGCTTACGTGTTGGCAAGCGACGAAGTCGTGCCTGTGACCACATCGCCCGATGCTGATATGACGATCCAAGTCGGCATTGACCCGACGGGTGGCACGGATGGCACTAGCGCGGCGATTGTGTGGTCTGATCCCACTGTGACCTATGACGCTTATGCCCAGTACAGCATTGAAGCAGTCGCCGAAAGCGATGCGATCAGCGTATGGGTGCGTTCGGTGGTCAATAACGCGCTGCAATACAATGTCGTTTATCTGGATGACGCTGCGCTGTTCATTGTGGATGAGGAAATCGCGCCCACTGAAGAAGCCACCGACGAACTCACGCCAGAAGTCACAGACGAGCCAGTGGTAGAAGTGACGCCGGAAATCACAGACGAGCCTGTGGTGGAAGTAACGCCAGAAGTTACAGACGAACCCATAGTCGAGCTTACACTCGAAGCGACTGTCGAACCCACCAG
>JBGSRB010000235.1:0-4711 GCA_041737735.1 Anaerolineae bacterium
GCAGTGCGCGCGGCGTCAACGGGCTGAACGCCTCCGCCAGCGCGCCGGGGAAGCCGCCCGCCACGCCGATCAGTGTGTCGCCGCCCGCTTCAGCTAACAATGCCAGATGATATAACGCGCTGTGGATGCCGGGGGCGTCGCCCCCACTGACGACTGCTGCGATTTTCATGACCACCGTCCGCTTTCGTTAATCTGCATAATCGCACAGATTATGCTCGATCTTCCGGCGCAATGCCTAGTCGATGGCGCGCGGCGGAAGCCGTCAAGCGGAGTGGATCACTTGATCGCGCTCATGATCTGAAGCATCAGGCGAAAGGGCTTGCTTGGCGCGTTGGTTTGATTGAGCGTGCCAACCATGTAAAGCGCGCGCGCCGGGCTGTAAAAGGCGAACGATCCGGTTGAACCGGAATGCCCGATCAATTCCGGCATGGGTTGAAACGGCGACAGAATGCGCGGCATTTTGAAACGCATGATGCCATAAGCATACTGAATCGGGAAGAAAATACTGTTCCATTGGCGCGTCATGCGCGTGAAGTGTTGGGCGTCGAATAACTTGCCGTCGAAAAATGCGCGCAGAAAGGTCAGGTTTTCGCGGGTTGTCGCGATAATGCCGCCTTCAGCCCCATGTGATGCCAGAAACAGCGGCAGATCGAGCGCGCGGTCTTGCGCGTAAATCGTCGCGAACTTCGGCTCAGATTGCACACGCTCAGCCGTCAACGCATAGGTGTGGCGCAAGCCTAAGGGCGCGCAGATCATCTGCTCGACAGCCGCCGCGTAAGTTTGCCCCGTCACCGCTTCGATGATCGCCCCCAGCAGATGATAATTGGTGTCGGCGTAATGGGCTTTTTTGCCGTCGTGGGCAGCGGGCGCGAACTTGGCTGGAATGCTGCGCGTGATCGCCATCAGTTCGGGCGTGCTGTAACCGCGATCGGGCGCGCCCGCTTGGAACGCCTCGTCAAGACTCTGCCCGCCCTTCGGCTTATCTTCAAAATAATCGGGTAAGCCCGATGTTTGGCTGACCAGTTGCGCCACCGTAAGCTGCTGGCTGTAATCACGCCCGTGATGCACGTGTATACCCTCCAGCAGCGGCGCGGGCAGATACGCCGAAATCGGTTGATCGAGATCGATCAGCCCCTGCTCATACAAACGCATGATCAGGGCGACGGTGTACAGCTTGCTGACGCTGGCGATGCAATAAGGGGTGTCCACCGTCATCGGGACGCCGCTGGCAACATGGGCTAAACCAGCAGCACTGGCAAAGTCGAGCGTGCCATCTTGTGATTGCACATGGGCGACAATGTTCTTGACCGCGCCTTTGCCCACTTGTGCAGCGATCAACGTTGCAAATTGTGTCTGCTGCATGGTGTTACTCCCTGAGTGATCATGGCGTGTATGCTCGATCAATGCGCGGGCTTCGGGTTGGCGCGGAACCAGGCGAGCGTATTACGCAGCGCTTCTTCCAGCGGTGTCGCGCTGACGCCGAACGTCGTGCGGAAGGGCGTGTCGTCCAGCACGAACGGCTGATTGAACTCGTACATCATCTCGATCATTTCGCGCGCGGCGGGCATGAACAAGCCGCCGATTCGCATCATCATGCCGTTGATCGCGCCAATTTTCGAGCTTGTGCCGCTTAAACGCACGACGGTCTCCAAAAGTTGGCGCTGCGTGACGGCGGGCGCGACGGGCAAATGCCACGCTTGACCGAGCGCGTCGTCGCGTTCGCCCAGGATCACCAGCCCCGCGCCCACATCGCGCGTATAGCTGAAGCTGTGCGGCAGATCCAGATTGCCGATGCCCTGCACGGTTTTGCCCGCCAGCGCGGGATAAAACACTTGATCCGCCGTTACGTCATAGCCTTCACCGAAGAAATCCGACGCCCGCCCCGCCGCCGCGCGGATTTTGCCCTGCGCGTGTGCGTTGAACAGGCTGGCACTCATGGCGGCGCGCACCTGTCCTTTCTTGGTGTGCGGATTTATCGGCAGCCCCTGCGTGATCGGCTTGCCTTGCGGATCGCCGTACCCGTACAGATTTTCCATCACGATCAGCTTGCCACCTGTGCGCGCCACGCCGTCAATGATCGCGGCTTGCAGCGGCGGGAATTTTTCCTGCCATTCATGATAGGCGGGCTGCGCGCATTGATAGACTACCGCCGCGCCTTCGGTCAGCCGCGCGACTTGATCGGCGCTGTAGGCATCGCCGCTGACGATCTCGACATTGGCGGGCAGGGTTGATCCGGTGGCGAACGACGGTTTGCCGCTGCGGTTGATCATTCGCACGCGCTGCCCGCGTTCGACCAGTGCGCGCATCACCGCGTTACCCACGGTTCCCGTGCCGAAAATGACGTGTAAGCCTGTTTGTGTCATGCTGGTGCGCTCCCTTGCTTGGATGCTCGGATGATTAATGAGGTGGATGATGATGATTGAGTCTACGCCCGCACGCGGGACACGGTTACGATTTGTGCGATTCGTTGCGCTGATCTCGCGCCCGTCATTATAATGAGCAGCATATATGATGATCGCCTATGGTCAAAGGAACGCTCAATGAAGCGTCGTATTGTGCTGCTGGTTTGTTCATGTTTGTTGGCGCTGTCCACCTCAGTGATCCACGCGCAAGACCCGATCCCCACGCTGCCCCCACCGGATCAGCTTCAGCCCGTCGTCACGCCCGAAGTTCTAGCGCCTGAAGATGCGGGCGGTGCTGAACCTGCCCCCACCGAAGCCGCGCCGCCGCTCGATCCATCGTCGCAGTTGGGCGTGGAGCAAAGCGAAGCGCTGCCGATTGTCGTCGCGGTGCTGAACGACATCAACTTGTTGGCGACTGCCGCGTTGGGTGGCGATCTGCGTCCGGTCGGGTGGACGGGCAGCCGTGACGTGACTAATCCGCAGCTTCCGATCCTGCTGCGGCTCGATCTCGAACTGCTGGCGGGCGCAGTCGTCGGCGCGGACAATCGTCCGGTTGGTTGGTTCGGCGTGGTCGCCAGCGTGCCGGTGTCGGTCGCGCGCGATCTGCGTCATGATCTCGAACTGCTGGCGGATATTGTGATCGGCGCGCAGGGTGTGCGTCCGGCGGGCTGGCAGGGCGATGATCCGCTGTATCGGTGCAGTCGCGCCACGCAAGCGCTGTTCGCCGTGTTCGAGCGCGATGGCTTGACCATCCAGATCGATTTCACGCAGCCGGATTACTGTGCCATCGCTGAAAACGCCGCCACGCGCTATGTCGAGCGCACGATTGTGCAGCCGCCCGCCGCCGTATCGCTGGCAGCCGCGGCAGCTGCCGGAGGTGTCGATCTCAACGCGCGCTATCCGAGTCGCGTGGAGGGTCCTTTTGTGTCGGCGTTCGCGGATCGCCGTGCGCGGCGCAAAGTCGGCATCTTGCCCATCGGCACAGGGTATGAAGCGGTTTCGCGCAGTTATGTCGAGTTCTCGAACATGATGCTGGTGCGCGGCGAAGGCTTTTACGTGTTCGTCGATTACACCACCACTACCCTGACTTATGAGCAGTTCTTGGGGCTGCCCAACTTGGGCGATGGCGAACCGGTGACGACCTGCACGGCGGAATGGTGCGGGCGCAACATCGATTAGGGTGGCGTTATCCGTTGGGGCGGCGCGCTGGCTCCGCCCTGCACAGATGAGCGCAGACCAAACGCAGATTGCATCACGCCGCGCGCTGATTTATGCTTGTGCGATGAACATTTTTGTGCGAGTTTGAAGGCTTGTCCCCTGTGGTCAGCTTAAGCCTCTCCAAGAAAGCGACCGCCGCCCCCGAAAACGGACTGCGGCAGGTCAATTTACGCACCGATCTCGTTGCGCTTGCCGACTTGATCGAACTGGCATTCGCTTCATCCATGGATAGCAGCGGGCGCGCCGCGATCCGCGAGATGCGCTCGTTGAGTCATGTGGGCGTCGGCTTAAGCGCGTTCTCACGCCTGAACGAGTTGGCGCAGGGCGTCGGCTTGGGGTATGTGTGGGTCGAAGCCGGACGTTTGATCGGCAACACGTCGATCTATCCGGCGTCGCTGCCTGCGGGCGCGCCCGCCGCATGGATCATCGCCAATGTCGCGGTGCATCCTGACTATCGCGGGCGCGGGATCGCGCGCAAGCTGGTCACGGCGAGCTTAGAGGCGATCTACAAGCGCGCGCACGGCGAAGGACGGCGCAAAGCGCAGCCCGCCATCGCGCTGCTACAAGTCGAAGCCGATAACATGGTCGCGCGCGGTTTATATGAACGCTTGGGCTTTGCCGATGAGCGCACCTTCACGACATGGCGCCGTGTGAGCAGCGCACGTCAACCGCTGCCGCTGACCGATAATCCCGCGTATGTTACGCGGCGGCGCTTCGGGGAATGGACTGCCGAGTTCGCCTTAGCACAAAGCCTGCGCCCGCTGGATCGCGGCGGCATCGGCTGGCTGCGTCCGACGCTACCGAGCGTGTTTCGCGCCAGCTTGGGCAGATCGATTCACGACTTCATCAACATGCGCACCATCGAGCGCTTGCTGGTGCGTGATGCCGCTGATCGCGCGCGCGCATTCCTGTGGGTGGAATCGGCGTTCGCCACCAGCAGCACCCAGTTGACGCTGGTCTGCGATCCGGCGTATCACGGTGTGTATGACGAAGCGCTGCTCAACGGGATCACGCGGCGCTTAAGCGGACGCACCGCGCTGGCAATCGAGCATCCCGCCGACGACGACGCCACCAACAATTTGCTGCGCCGC
>JBGSRB010000257.1:0-4276 GCA_041737735.1 Anaerolineae bacterium
TTCAGCACATCGTCCAGCGGCGCGGCGGCGAGCGCTTGCACGGTGGGATACGCCGCGAGGAAGCGTGCGTAGTACGGCTTAACTGTTTCCACCTGCGTTTGTTGCAGCATGATCTCGCTTAACCACACGCGATACGGGTCGCGTTCGCCGCGCCATGGCAGCGCCACGCGCGCCGCGTCATACCACGCCAGCACATCCTGTTGCAATTTCAGGATTAATTCGGAATTTACCGTCAATTTTTCGTCAATTTTTCCTGACACAATGATCACCTGATGAACTTATGCGTTATGATAACGGATGATGATCTTGTAATAACCTTTGATCGCAGCTATTTACGGAATGAAATCATGACGCAGCACGCTTACAACATCCCTCAATCTCACCCCAACCAGCCCGATAACACGCGCTTTCTCGTGCTAGTGGTCGAAGATGATCTCAATTTGCTCGAAGGCATTCAAAATGTGCTGGAACTAGGCAATTATGATGTGCTGCGCGCTGAAAACGGCAAACAAGCGCTCGAACTCATGCGCGCATCATCGCGCCTGCCTGACTTGATCGTGTCGGACATTATGATGCCCCCAATGGATGGCATCGAGCTGCTCAAAGAAGTGCGTAAAGTGAACGAATGGATCAAAATTCCGTTTATCTTTTTAACCGCACGCAGCGAAAAAAGCGATATTCAACGTGGCAAACAAATGGGCGTGGACGATTACTTGGTCAAGCCCTTTGACGCCGACGAACTGCTGATCGCCGTCGAATCGCGCTTGCAGCGCTTGAAATCGATCGACCGCATGCACGTCGATGCCATGTCGGAACTCAAAAAGAACATCCTCACGATTCTCAATCACGAGTTCCGCACCCCGCTGACGTTCGTCGTCGCCTATGCCGACCTGCTCAATGATACCGCCACGCAAAGCGTCTCGAACGACGAAATGCTGACGTTTCTCAAGGGCATCAACGTGGGCGCAACACGCCTGCGCCGCCTGATCGAGAACTTCATTCAACTGGTGGAAATGGAAACCGGCGACGCGCAGCGCGCTTACGAACTGCGACGCACACCGATCCAAGACCCGCACGATCTGTTTGCGGCGATGCAGCGCGAAGTCTATGAAGCGCGCGAAGCGAACAACCCCTTCACCATCGAGATCGCGCCCGATCTGCCGCTTTTCATCGCTGATGCGACCTATCTCAAAACGGCATTGGCGCAACTGCTCGATAACGCCATCAAGTTTTCGCAGCCCGACCAGCCGATTATCGTGGGCGCACACCAGCACGACGCGCACACGGTGGCGCTGTGGGTGCGCGATCAGGGGCGCGGCATTTCACCCGAACATCAAGCCCACATCTGGGACAGCTTCTACCAGATCAACCGCGCGGTGCATGAAGATCAAGGCGCGGGTTCGGGCTTAGCTATCGTCAAGGGCATCGTCAAGATTCACGGCGGCACGGTGACGCTGGAAAGCACGCCTGATCAAGGCAGCACCTTTACCATTCTGCTGCCGGTGAAACCGCGCGCATGACCATGACCAACGCGCTGCCCAACGATTACATTGAGCGCGTGTACGCGGGCGTCTTGGGCAAACTGATCGGCGTGTATCTCGGTCGTCCGTTTGAAGGCTGGACGTATGAACGCATCACCCGCGAACTGGGTGATGTGTGGTACTACCTGCACGAGCATGAGCGTTTCAGCCGCGCGCTGGTCGTCACTGACGACGACATCAGCGGCACATTCACCTTTGTGCGCGCCCTACCCGATCACGACAATTCACCCGATCTGAGCGCTGAGCAAATTGGCGCGTCGTGGCTGAATTACATCATCGAAGATCGCACCATTTTATGGTGGGGCGGCATCGGCAATTCCACCGAACACACCGCTTACGCCCGCTTAAAAAGTGGTGTTCCCGCGCCCGCCAGCGGATCGATTGCGCGCAACGGCGCGGTGATCGCGCAGCAGATCGGCGCGCAGATTTTCATCGATGGCTGGGCGTTAGTTTCACCCGGCGATCCCGAACGTGCGGCTGCGTTAGCCCAACGCGCCGCCAGCGTCAGCCATGATGGCGAAGCGATCTACGCCGCACAGGTGATCGCCGCCATCGAAGCGCTGGCATTTGTCGAACGCGATCTCGATGCGCTGATCGATGCAGCGGTTCGCTTGATCCCGCGTGACTCGCTGGTGTATCGCACGATTGCGGATGTGCGTGAGTGGCGGACGATCTATCCCGATTGGCGCGCCGCCCGCGAACAGATCGCCGCGCATTACGGTTACGACAAGTATACGGGCGTCTGCCACGTCATCCCCAATCACGCGCTGATCATGCTCAGTCTGCTCTACTGCGCCGATGATTTTCAACGCGCGCAGATGATCGTCAATACATCCGGTTGGGATACTGACTGCAACGCCGGTAATGTCGGCTGCATCATGGGGATCAAGAACGGCTTGGCGGGCATTGAAGCGGGTCCGGATTGGCGCACGCCCATCGCGGATCGGCTGTATCTGCCCACTGCCGACGGCGCGCGCGCCATCACGGATGCGGTGCGCGAAACTTATCACTTGGTCAACATCGGGCGCGCGCTGGCGGGGCTGGAAGCGGTAGCCCCCAAAGCGGGCGCGCCGTTCCATTTCAGCCTGCCGGGTTCGGTTCAGGGCTTTCAACCCGCCGAAACGCACGATACGCACGGCATTCTCACGCTCGCCAATGTGCAGCCCCCTGACCATGATGCGCGTGTGCTGGCGCTCCGTTATCACAAGTTAGCGCCGGGACGCGCCGCGCGTGCCAGCACCGCCGTGTTCATTCCCCCGCACGCGCTTGATCTGGGTGGCAGCTATGATCTGATCGCGTCGCCCCGCTTATACAGCGGACAAACCCTGCACGCCCGTCTTATGACCGCTGCGACGAATCCTGATCCCGTGCAGGTGCGCCTGTACGTCAACATCTACGGCGCGGATGATCAACTGGTGCGCTCTACCAGCGAAACGCTGATCTGCCCACCCGCCAGCGCGCATGATCTCGTGTGGACGCTCCCCGACACGGGCGGCGATCCGCTTGCCGAGATCGGGATCGAAGTGTGCGCCGATGTCGCCACCAGCGGCACGCTGTACGTGGATCGTGTGTGGTGGACGGGCGCGCCGCAGATCACGCTGCGCCGCCCCGCGCACAACGGCAACATGTGGGCGCGCGCGTGGATCGATGCCTGCGATCAGTTCACCACGCGCTGGGATGAGTCCTTTCGCATCAGCAGCGCGCAGCGTGGCACGCTAACGCAAGGCGCTGACGATTGGCGTGACCTCAGCATCAGCGCCGCGATCACGCTGGAGACAGCCACGCTCGGCGGGATCAGCGCGCGGGCAGGCGGCTTGCAGCGCTATTACGCGCTCGTTCTCATCGATGGCGATCGCGTCGCGTTAATCCGGCAGCATGACGCCACCCACCTACTGGCGCAAGCGCCGTTCGCGTGGAGTCACAGCCGTGAATATGCGCTGCGGCTCGACGTGCAGGGATCGCGCCTCACCGGTTACGTCGATGGTCAAGCGTTGGTCAGCGCCGATGATGCTACTTTCACCAGCGGCGCGGCGGGTTATCTGGTCGAGGGTGGCACATTAATGTCGGATGCCTTGTCGGTTGCACCCTTGTAAGACGCGCGCGCCTCAAAGCGCGCCTGCGTGATCACGGTGTTCACGCCGAGATTGCGCGTCAGCACATTCAGCGCGGCGTCGTGCATGGCTGCGCCCGCCATCGTCGCGCACAAATCGCTGATCACGGTAATGTTGTGGTTGGCTTCAAACGCATCAAACGCCGTTTTCAACACGCAAGCGTCCGTTTCCAACCCGATGATCACCACTTCGTCGGGTTGTTCGGCGTGCAAGCGGCTCAACACGGCGTCCGTCAGCCCGCTGTAGCCCGTCTTGTCGATCACTTCGCCAAACGCGGCGTAAGGTTGAAGTTCCGCCACCAATGCGGTGCGCGGGTTATCCGCATATAACCCATACCAATTGAGCATGGTTTCAAACGGGCTGTTTTCGACGCTGTAATAGCGCGTGAAGATGCACGGATTGAAGCGGTAATCGCTGAGCAGTTGCGCAATGCGCGCGGGAATGTGGCGCGTATGATCGTCGATGAAACCGTGCTGCAAGTCGATGATCAGCGCGGCGCGTTTGATCGGCGTCGTCAAGAGCGCCAGCGCTGCCGCTTCCAGCGCGCTGAACGTCGCCTCAGTGGTGGCGCGCAGTTCCAACGCGCGCAAAGTTTCGACCGCGCGCACCGCACAGCGCCGAATC
>JBGSRB010000279.1:0-4661 GCA_041737735.1 Anaerolineae bacterium
TAGCTGCGTGGGAGAGTAGACCGTTGCCAACCTCACCTTTTTTTCTACACTTGGAAACACGAGCAGCGCGCAAAGCACAGACCTATCCAGCAGCGCACGCGAAGACCAGCCCCCAAGCCAGCGGCGCTTTTTGATTCCCCGCTTAGAGCCTTGGTAGGGTAAATCAATGCGCCTTATTCGGTTTGACACTGTAAGTTTATTTTTAGAACATGCGCGCCCCTTTCTGCTTCCCCGTGAAGCGGAACACAATTTGCTGCTTTCTGTGAGCGCGGCGCTGCTGCGCGACCCAACCCTCTATGCCAGTGAACCCTACTGCGTCGTGGTTGAAACAGACAATTCGACCGTCGTTGTAGCCTTGCGAACGCCACCGCACGGGCTGATCATTTCGCATGTCGAGCCGGCACATTATGAGGCAGCGCTCGCCTTGATCGCGGCGGATGCGCGCGCCGTTTATGGCGACACCCTGCCGACGGTGCTTTCGGCGCAGCCTGTGAGCCATGCTTTCGCGCAAATGTGGAGCGCGCTCACGGATACGGCGCATCATGTGACGGTGCATGAGCGTATTTACAAATTGGAACAGGTCAAGCCGCCTCTGCCCGTGAGCGGTTATTTACGCCCCGCCACGCTGGAAGATGCGCCCCTGATCATCGACTGGATGGGCGCTTTCGAGCGTGAAGCCTTGCCTCATACCCAAACCCCGCGCGCAGAATTAGAACGCCGCGTCCTGAAACTGCTCGCTCCGCCGACGCCGCGCGCTTATCTATGGGTTGACGAGCAGCCAGTGACACTGGTGGGACACGCGCCCCCGGCGTTGAACAGCGTGCGGATTGGACCCGTGTATACGCCGCCGTCAGCGCGTCGGCGGGGCTATGCCAGCGCAGGCGTGGCGGCGGTCAGCCAACTGCTGTTAGATGCGGGTTATCAGTTTTGCTGTCTGTATACCGATCTGGCGAACCCGACATCCAATAAAATTTATATGGACATCGGCTATGAACCCGTCGTCGATGTCCATATGATCGCTTTCACTTATGGGAAGGGTTAAGCCACGCTGCACAGCTTGATTAAAGCAAACGCCTCGCTGATCGGACAAGATCAGCGGGGCGTTTTTATTTATCCCTGTGCTTCGAGGGTCGCTTCAGGTGTGACTTCCGGCGGTGCGATTTCGGCGGTCACTTCGAGGATCGGCGGCACAACTTCGTCAACGGCGGACTCATCCTCCACCACAGGCGCTGCGACTTCCTCAAGGCTGATCGGTTCTTCCACGAAGGGCGGGAAGCGCAGTACGCGCCCGCCGCGTGCGTCGGTCACATAGACGTTACCCGCAGCATCCACCGCGATGCCGCTGGCGGTGTTGAACTGGTTGCCGCTGATCGGGCTGCTGCTCGGCTGACCGAACGATCCCACGCAGTTGCCGTTGGCGTCGTAGACCAGCACGCGCCCCGCATCGGGATCGGTTACATAGACCAGATTGCGCGAGGGATCAAGCGCGATGTACGGGCGATTACCCTGATCTTCATACCAGCCACGCACGGGGAAGGCGAACAGCAGCTCGCCATTCTGATCGAACACCGCCACGCGCTGATTCCACGTGTCCGCAATATACACGCGACCATCCGGCGCGATGGCGACCGATGATGGTTCGTTGAGCAGACCGACGCCAATATCGCGGATGAAGCCGCCTTCCGCCGTATACACGCGGATGCGCTTATTGCCTGTGTCGGCAACATAAACATTGCCTTGCGTGTCGATGGCGACATCGCGCGGACCCCAGAAGCCATCCACGGGTTCGGTTTGCGCTGCTGCGCCGAATTGTCCCGGCTGTCCCCATGCGGTCAGCACTTCGCCATCCAGCGCGAAGCGGCGAATGCGGTAATTCCACGTGTCCGCAATCACGAGATCACCGTTCGCGGCGACGGCGGCGCTGTTCGGGCGTTGGAAGGGCTGCACGAAGGCATCACCGCCGCGCACCGTTTCGATGAACACACCTTCGCGCGTGAACACGGACACCTGATTGGCGAATTCTTCCGCCACATACACACGGTCGTTCACATCATCGACGGCAACACCCAACGGATTGACCAGCGGCTCGACCGGCTCGAACACGACCGACGCGCTTAGCGGTTGCCAGTTCTCGGTACAAACATTCACGGGCAAATCAGCTAACGGATTTAAGACCGTGCCTTCACCCACGCCGAGACTCCAGACTTGCGCGGCGACATCTTTCCGCACGTAGAAGTACAGCCGTTCCGACACGGGCCAATTCTGAATGGTGTACTCGCGCCCGACCGCCTGACCGTACGCGGTGTAGTCGCGGTCCCACCAAATATCGAACAAGCCGCGCCGAATCCCCGCCGCCTCTGTATTTTCCGGGTTGAAATCCAGCGCATTGGTCACACGGTCAGCGTTCAGGTAGAAGTAATCTTGATCGGGCCACCACATGCGAATGTATTCAAACCGATAGTAGCGATCTTCGAGCAGCGGCTCGACGCGCGAGCGAATATCGCCGCTGGCATAAACCGCTGCTGCTTCCCCGATCACCTGCGCCGATGGGTTATCCGCGAAGAAACGCGCATTGGTCAAATCGCGGAAGTACCACGACACGGGCCACGCATTGCCGCCCCACGCAAAGTCGATGTTTAAGCCGTCGGTTGTGCGGCGGCTGATGTCCTCAATCTGATCCATCATCGTTTTAATGCCGGGCGCGGCGTGCGCGTAAACCAGCGTTTCGTTCGCCAAGTCGTGATTGATGAACGATGCCATCCACGCATGGCGAGTGGTCATCAATGCCAAGGTGAGAAATGCCGCCACGCCGATCATGCGGCGCAGGTGGGCCCCGCCCGTGGTGCGCGCCACCACGATGATCAGCACGATGGTCAAGCCGGCGACGAACACCACGCCGAGCCACTCGAACAGGCGCTGCTGCTGTTCCAGTTCCAAGCCGCCGAGCAAGTTTTCACCCACGAGCGTTGGCGCGATGATCTGCGCGGTTGCCGCGAACAGCACGGGCAGCAGCAGCAGATATAGCCAACCGCGCCGCGCGAACAGCGCCCAATCGGTGTTGCGGAACACCGCGCCGAAATACCACGCGGTGACGAAGATCAGCGGCAGCGTGATGTGCGTGCCAAGCCACGGCATTTTCTCGCCCGCCAGCGTATAGGCGACAAAATTAAACACGCCCAAGAAGGCGAAAAACAGGATGAACGACGGACGCCGCAACCAGCGCGGATCGCTGTACGTCGGGCGGATGGCTTGTTCTTCACTGGTAAGTTGTTCAACGCGCGCGGTTTCGCGGCGGCGGAAGCGCCAGAAGCGCGTCAAGCCCGCCAGTGACGCCAAGAACGCGCCGATGATGGGCAGATATTCGTACACGGGCATGACGATCAATTGATAGTAGTACAACGGCTGGCTGCCGCGATGCACACCCTGCTGATTGAGCCAATAGCCCAAGCTGCCGATCATGCCCGTCGCCAAGCCCTGCGGGTTGGTGAACATGGTGGTGAAGAAGAAGGCGAAGATCACGTGGAACACCACCGCCGCGATCAACCAGCGCTTCCAGTTCCAGGTTAAGCCCGCCACAATGCTGATCGCCGCAAACGGGATCAGCGCCAGCAGCGCATTTTGAATCCCCTGTGGCGTGATGTCGGTCGGGTCTGCGCCCATCGCTTTGACCACGAACGGCGACAGCCACGGCAGGATCAGCGATCCCATGATCAGCAGCACGTCGAACTCACGGTAACGATAGAACGCACGCCACCATCCGCGCACCGTGATCAGGATGATCGCGCCCACGCCCACAAAACCGACCGCCCATGCCGCGATCAGCGGTGTATACGATAGGCTGTCACTGACCGCCACGAAATCCTCATCGCCGGGCGTGGCGACGGCGGTATTGGCGCGGATCGGCTGCTGCGTCACTTCTTCGACCGCCACCAGCACCAAACTCGCCGCCAACACCAAGAGCAGCAGCACGACAATATCGCTGATGCGCGTGCGCCCGCGTTCGCGCAGCGCCGCATACAACGCCGTGCCGACGATGGTGATCACGACGACGGCGACCACCAACAGCGTCCACGTGATGAATACGCTGAAATCAAAACTGAGCGCTGTGCCGCCGTTGATGCCATCCGCGCCAGCGGGTGCAGCAGCGCCGAACAATGCTGTAATCTGACTGCCGAGATACGCGAGTCGCTCATCCAGCGCGGGATAATTCGCCAGCGCGATGCTGAACACGGCGAACATCGCTGTCGCCGCCGCGCCCGCGATCATCAACGGCAGCTTGATGAAATAGTAGAGGCTGCGACTTGGTCGCCGTGTTGCCGTTTGGAACACGCGGATCAGCCAGTAGATCGTGAAGAATAAGCCGAACAGCGCCACATAAATGAACGCGGTTTCCTTCGAGCCGAGATTCCAGATCAGCGCGCCCGCCAGCAGATACAACCAGCGCGCTTTGCGGCGCAGGTGTCCGGGCCCGTCGATATAGTTGAAAATGGCATATGCCATGACAATCGCAGCGAGAATCGACGGCGTATCATGCCGAATGTAGCGGTTGTAATACAGCAGCAGCGGCGACACCAAGATCATGAGGCACGCCAACAGCACGCCATATTTGCCCAACCAACGCCGGAACAACAACGGACTCATGACCATCAGCACGCCGAGCG
>JBGSRB010000283.1:0-9116 GCA_041737735.1 Anaerolineae bacterium
GTTGTAGCCACGTCCGATGATCACGCCCGCCTTGACCGCCAGCGCTCCAATCGGCACATCGTCGGACGCCAGCGCGCGCTCGGCTTCTGCCAGCGCCAGCCGCATGTAATCAAGATCAGTCATGGGGAGCGCGGGTTAGCGCTGCGGCGGAAACAGATCGCGCACGGCAACACTGAAACCGGGCAGCACATCGCCGCCGCTGAGAGTATCGTCCAGTGTGAGGAAGTGACGCTCGTCGGGTGTCAGCACTTCGATTAAACCGCGCCGCGAATAGATGATCCACACCATGCGCGACCCGCGCGCCAGATACAGTAGCGCTTTATCAAGCAGAAAACGTTCGCTTTGTCCGTCCGATTGCGCCTCCACCGCGAGATCGGGCATATGCGGCACCGCGCCGCTGTCAAACAACTCGACACGCTCATGGGTGACGAACGATAAATCGGGGATCACGTCGTTAAGCTCATCGTCGGGGACGCTGTAGCGCGTTTCGATCAGGGCATAGCCAATGGGATGCGCCAGTAAATACTGCACCAGATAAAAATTCAACAGGCTGATGATGTAACCATGTAATGGCGTGGGCATTTTCTCGATTATCTCCCCGTTGATGAGTTCAAAGCGTCGATCTTGGTGTTCGGGCTGCGCGATGAACGCCGCAAAATCAACGGTGGTGATCACGGTTGGTTGATCAGTCATGGTGGGACTTCCTTAACTCATTTTCAAGCGGACGCGATCAGCGGCGCGCCCGCGTCAACAGGTTGATTGTGCCTCAAAACAGCGACAACTGCACCGGCGCATCGGGATCGGGCGGCGGATCGTCAGCGGGATCATCCGCCGTTTCATCCAGTTCGGCGCTGGGTTCTTCGTCAGTGAATACTTCCGCTTCGGATTCAGGTTCGGGCGGAGGCGTTGCCTCCGGTTTAACCACAGGTTCAGGCACGCCCACCGCCGCGAACACCGCCGGATCAGGCGTGAAATCCGGCGGCAGATCATCCACATGCGCCGTCGCGCGGATATAGAGTTCGCCCAATTCGGCATCGCTAAAGCCGATGTCGCGCATCACCACGCGCAGCGTCGGCTCGGCAACCTGATCCTGCACACGCACCACATACATATAATGCGCTTGCAAACAGGCGCGCCACTCGCGCGCAAACGGACTCTCACCGGGCATCAGCGCTCACCCAACATGATGATCAAGCTCGATGTCACTTTCGGGCAGCGGATCATAATCGCGGCGCAGCACGTCCGTCACCACCTGCGCCAAACTGACCACCGCCAACAGCGCCATCAGCACGATCTGATTCATGCCCGTTGCGAAGAAGCCCAAGCCTAACGCAATCACCGCGCCGCCCACGCGCAAGCGAAATGCCAGTTGATCATCCTTCTCGCCGAGACGCTTGACCGTGAACTGCTCGATCAACCCGACCGCCAGCAGCGAGATCGCCAGCGCGCCGCAGATCAACAGGCGATAGTGATCCGCCAAAATATCGCTTTGCGCCGTCACCAGTTTGTAAACACCCACTGCCAGCGCGATCAGCCCCAGTTGTAACGGCAGATGCAGATAAATCCACGCCTGCGCGCCCTTCGCCCAATCGACCGCGCGTTCCGCGACATTCTCGAAATACGTCCACCATAAGCCGCCGACCAAACCCAAGCCCAACAGCGCAGCGATAATCGTCTCGATGGCGAACTCGTCCTCGCCCACAAACCCGCCGATCACCTTGATGAAGGTTTCACCGAACACGATGATCGTGAACAAGCCGAGGCGTTCCGGCAGATGATGCGGACTCGGCGGCAGTTCGCGCTGCAAGCGCTGTGATCCCGGTGACAGCGGCGTATAAAAGTCGATGGCTAAGCCGATCACCCACAGCAGAAAGCGCAGCGGCGCTGGCACAAATGCCGACACCAGCCACACCAGCGCTGCAATCGCGAAGCCGATGACATAGCGCCGCGTGAGCGCACGCGCTTCCGGCACATGACGCGCAGCGCGCGTATACATGATCAGCAGGATGAAGCGTGCCGCGACATACGCGATGGCGAACCCTGATGAAGTCGATCCCAAGCCGTCGAACACCGTGATCGCCAGCGCGCTGACCACGAAAATCTGTGCGAACACCAGCAAGCGATGCGGCAGATCGTCGGCGACAAAGCGGTTGGCGTAGAAGGTCGTTCCCATCCACACCCACCAGATCGGAACGAACAGCAGCGCGAACGCGGCAAAGCCTTCGACCGAGACATCATCACTGAGTTTATTACCCAACTGCACGATGGTGGCGACGTACACCAGATCGTAGAACAACTCCAACCAGCCAACTTTACGATGCGGATCGACGTTCAGATGCGGTGCGCGGGTTTCGGCAACGGGTCCGTGCGGCGCGCGGGCTTGATCATGGATTGCTGCTTCTGCCATTGTTGCTCAACTCCTTAGTGTGATGGTGCTTGCGCTAACAGGTGTAGGTGAGAACGGGGTAGACGCTTAACGCATCCCCTTGATCACTGCGATCAATTCTTTGCCATAGGTCTTCATGCGCCATTTGCCCAAGCCGCGCACATCACGCAGCTCTTTGAACGTGCCGGGCGCGCGTTCCGCCAGTGACCAGAGCGCCTCTTTCGAGATGATCACGTCCGACTCGACGCCGCGTTCGAGCGCGCGCTTGCGTCGCCACTCGCGCAGCGCCGTGTAGCGATTGACCACGTCAGGATCAGCGGGCGGATCAGGTTCCGGTGGAATGGGCGGCGGCGCGGCGATCCCTTGTTCGATTGCCGCAAAGATCAGCGTGGCGTGGCGCTTGGCTTGCGCGTTGCTGATCCCGTGATTGGCTTTTAAGTCGTCAATGTGGCGCGGACGGGTGCGCGCCAGATGGATCAGCAGTTTATCGGTGAACACCTTGAACGGCGGCAAATCATGCTTTTTGGCGAGCTTCTCGCGCAGTAAATACAACTCGCGCAGCACGGCGATCTCGCGGTCATTCAGGTGATTCGGGAAAACGATGCGCCAATAGCCTTCAGGATCAAAGGTGACGCGGCGCGCAGGCGGCAGATCGCAGGCATCGGCAAACGATTCGCGCGCTTCTTCGAGCGCATCGCGCTGGTGCAACTGTTCCAGAAAATGATCGCGCAGGCGCGGCAGATAATGCGTGTCCATTTGCGCATAAAGCAGGCTGCTGGCGCTCAACGGACGCCTGCCCCAATCATCCAGTTGATGGCGTTTATCAGGCTTGACGCCGAAAAGCTCATTGAGCAGCTTCGCCAAGCCGACATTCTGATAACCGCAGATGCGCGCAGCGGTCATCGTGTCGAAGATGTTAGCAAAAACGAAGCCGTAATCGCGCTTAAGGCACATCAAGTCATATTCGGCGGCGTGAAAGACCTTCTCGACTTGCGGATCAGCAAACAGTGGCGCTAGCGGCTTGAGGCTGCGCAACTTCAACGGGTCGATGATGTAATCCTGCTCGCGCGTGGAGAGTTGAATCAAACACACTCGCTCGCGGTAAGCATACAAACTGTTCGACTCGGTATCAAGCGCGATCAGCGGCGCTTCTTTCAGGTGCGCCACCAATTCTTTGAGCGCCAGCGCCGATGTGATGTAATTGGGCGCGGGCAGCAGATGTTCGTTCACAACCACCCCCGACGACGGAAAAACAGCAGCATCGCGATGGCGACGATCAGCATGATGCTTGCCAGCAACCCGAAGGCTTCGCTGCGCTGCGCCAGCGGCAGTTGCACGTTCATGCCATACACGCTGCTGATAAACGTCAGCGGCAGCATGATCACGCTAAACACCGTGAGAATGCGAATTACGTTGTTGATGCGGTAATTCAGCAGGCTGTCGGCGGTGGCGGCTAAGCCGGTCATGATCTCCATGTTTTCATCGACAATATCACGCGCGCGGTAAACATGATCGACGAGGTCGCCAAAATACTCGTCTAAATCCTCATGGATGATCGGGCGCGGCACGCGATCCAAGTTTTCGAAGATCGGTACTTGCTGACGCACGATGCGCCGCAGCGCGATGATGTCACGGCGCACGAGCGCGATCTCGCGGATCAGGCGGCGGTCGTCGCCCTCAAAGATGATGTCCTCAATCGCGTGAATGTTGGCATCGACCTTCGCCAGAATCGGGAACATGTGATCGACCAAACGGTCAACCATCACGTAGAAGGCGTGGCTGGCTCCGCTGCCGAGTAATTTGCCGAGCGTGTCGTCGTCCTCTTTACACGACTGAAACAAGTCTACCAGCGGCTTGAGAACGCCATCATGCACGGTGACCACGTAGCCGCGCCCGACGATGAAATCGACTTCGCTGCTGCGCGTCAGGCGGCTGAGCGAGTCATAGAGCGGGAAGTGCAGCACGGTGAACAGGTAATCGGGATCATCATCGATCTTCGGGCGCTCGATGCTGCTGGCGATGTCTTCGAGGTTCAGCGGATGAATATATGGATAGATGCGTCGCAGTACCTCCACGTCTTTGGGCGTGGGGCGTACAACATTGATCCAGGTGGTGCGGTCGCCCGTGACTTGTTGTAGTGACATGCGCTCTATTATCGCGCGTTAGGGGCGTCGCTGGCAAGGCATGAGCTGAGCGGGTTTTGGGGAAGTGGGGGCGCGCACAGTGGCGCACCCCTCCAGACAAGCAAAATGCAGACGCCCGTTACAGGACGATATTCACCTTCGGCTCGACGTTACTCGCGCCGCGCCCCGCGATATAGATCACGCGCTTGGGCTGCTGACCATTCAGCACGCGCCGCGCGCCATCGCTGGCTAACGCCAACTGCTTAGCGTCGTCCTCGCTGATCGTCACGGGAACTTCAATGCGATCAATCGGCTTGCCGTTGCGCATGACGACCAGCGTCGTCACATCTTCGGCGGCAATGGCGGCGTCATAGGTCGGGAACGCCTGATTATGGATACTGTAGTCCTCACCGATGACCGCCCACAGTTCTTCCGCGATGTGCGGCGTGACCGGCGCCATCAGCAGCAGCATGTTCTTGATCGCGTCGTGCCACGCGGCGCGACTTAACTGACCTGCGCGCAGAGCAGCACGCACTTCGTTTTTCAGCGTCATGAGCGCGGCGACGACCGTGTTAAAGCTGAACGCGGTCATGTCGGCGTCGATCTTGGCGATGGTTTGATGCACTTTGCGCGCAATGTCGCGCTCGACTTCGGGATCGCCCGTCGCATCGTCAGCGGGCGGGTTGGTGGCGATATCCCACACATCGTTGAGCCAGCGCACGGGACCCTGAATATTCTGCGTGTTCCACGGCCCGCCCTTCACCCAGTCGAAGCCGAACATCAGATAGGCGCGCACGGTATCCGCGCCATACATGCCCACGAAATCATCGGGATTGACGACGTTGCCGCGACTTTTCGACATGCGCTGAATTTCCAAGTGCTGGCGCAGTTGATGCACGGTGTTCTCGCCCTGAATGTCGGGGATTTCGATCAGCGCGTCGGGCGTGGTCTCGACTGTGTATTGTCTGCCATTGGGCGCTTGCACCTGCATGATGTTCTCGGTGCGCCGTGTGATCTCACCGATGACCACGCCGCCGCTGGCGTCCTCAGCGGTGGGCGCGGCGGTATCGTTCATGCTGATGAACGCCAAATCCAGCTCATCATCGATCTCGTCAACGGTGATCACCCGCACGCTGTGCGCGATCAGGCGGTTAGCGCCTTGCCAGTGTCCGTCGGCACGAATGATGTGTCCGTCGCGTTCTTCACCCAGAATTTGCCCCTGATTGCGCAGGATGATCATCGGCTCGTCGAACATGGTTTCCACGTCGCGCCCGCGCTGCGCAGCGATCTGCGCGGCGTCGGCAAACATGCCTGTGTCGCGCATGGCTTTGGTGAAAAAGCGCGTATACAGCAGGTGCATGGTGGCGTGTTCCGCGCCGCCCGTGTAGGTATCGACGGGAAGCCAGTACGCCGCTTCTTCGGGATCAAACGGCGCGCTGTCATACTGCGGACTCAGATAGCGCAGTTGATACCACGACGAACACATGAACGTATCCAGCGTATCGGTTTCGCGACGCGCGGGGCGTCCCTGCGAGTCGGTGGTGTTGACGAACGTTTCATGACGCGCCAACGGATTGCCCGTCCCCGTGAATTTCAGATCGTGCGGCAGCACAACGGGCAGTTGCACGTCCGGCACGGGTTCGATCTTGCCTTCCTGCGTGTAAATCATCGGGATCGGCGCGCCCCAATAGCGCTGGCGGCTGATCAGCCAATCGCGCACGCGATAGTTGACCGACTCGCGCCCGAAACCCTGTTCTGCCAGCCAGTCGATCACGGCGCTGATCGCCGGATTTTTGCGTCCTTTGTCCCCGTTGGAGAGCGTGCCATTGAAGCGCCAACTGTTGATCATCTTGCCCGCGCCCGTGTAGGCGACTTCCGCAATGTAATCATCGGCGGCATCGTCGGGGCGGATCACGGGGCGAATCTCCAGCGCGTACTTTTTGGCGAAGGCGTAGTCGCGCTCGTCATGCGCGGGAACCGCCATGATCGCGCCGCTGCCATAACTGATCATGACGTAATCCGCGATCCAGATCGGGATGCGTTCCTGATTGACCGGATTGATCGCATACGCGCCCGTGAATACACCCGTTTTCTCGCGCTCATCGCTGGCGCGCTCGATCTCGGTTTGTCCCGCCGCTTGCGCGATGTAATCTTCGACGGCTTCGCGCTGCGCGTCGCTGGTGATCGTCTTGACCAGCGCGTGTTCCGGCGCCAACACCATGAAGGTTGCGCCCCACAGCGTGTCGGGGCGCGTGGTGAACACCTCAATCGGGTGATCGCCCGCTTCGGTGCGGAAGGTGACGCGCGCGCCTTCACTGCGCCCGATCCAGTTGGCTTGCATACTGCGGATCGGTTCGGGCCAGTCGAGATCGGGATATTCCAGCAGTTCATCGGCATATTTCGTAATGCGGAAGAACCACTGCGTCATCAATTTTTGAATCACAGGCTGACCGGTGCGCTCGTCTTTGCCGTCGATCACCTGTTCGTTGGCTAACACGGTTTGCAGCGTGTCCGACCAATTGACCAGCGCCTCACCACGATAGGCGAGATCATGCGCGGCGAACTCGCGGAAAAACCATTCTGTCCATTTATAGAACGACGGGTCGCAGCTTACGGCTTCGCGTTCCCAGTCGAACATCGCGCCCATGCTGCGTAACTGCACGCGCATTCGATCCATGTTGCTGTACGTCCATTCCGCCGGATGAATCCCGCGCTGTACGGCGGCATTTTCAGCGGGCAATCCGAAGGCGTCGAAGCCCATCGGAAACATGACGTTATAGCCCTTCATGCGCATGAAGCGGGCGCGCGCGTCGGATGGCGTCATGGCGAACCAATGCCCGATGTGCAGGTCGCCCGATGGATAGGGCAGCATCGTGAGCGCGTAATATTTGGGTTTATTCCAATCGACGCGGGCGCGATAGAGTTGATCAGCTTCCCATTGATCCTGCCATTTGCGCTCAATGGTTTGCGGGTTGTATTTGTTTTCGCTCATTCTGCCCTCTCGCTGCGCGGGTGCGGTTTGCGGTTCTCATTGTGCATAACTATAGCAGGTTGCGCGGGTGCTGTGAACTGTACAGGACTGATCCATGTTGAAGCATTAGCATCGTTAGTGCGCGCTCGTCAGCAGATCAAACATGGGAATAGGGATCATCTTATATAAAGTAGCCGTAGTAGTAGGGGCTGTTCAAATGTTCAAAACTTTTACCCGCAAATACCCACATTACCCACTTATCGCAAAAACGACGAAAATATATCCTAATATCGCAGTTTATAACCCAAATATTTGGGATAAGCGCACACCTATTCTAAAAAAGTTTTGAACAGGACCCTGTTCAAAAGTCCAAAGTTTTGAACAGGTTTTGAACAGGCTAGACTGAGTCATACTTAGCATAGCAGCAACGCGACTCTACTTATGAACAGGCTGCACTGAGTTTTGAACAGGCTGAGGCGAGTTTTGAACAGGGTTTTGAACAGATTTTTTGTTCGCTTAATTAAGTTTGTAATTAATCTGATCATTGTATTTGGGTAACTGTGGGTTATATTTAACAATTCACCTGCGATAAACGGTTGGGATATAATTTTCGGCGCGAACGGGTGTTCGCGAACAGGCGTTCGTGCTAAGAACATGCTGTGCGCGCCGCGATTGATTGCGCTAGAATACACCTAATCCATGTTCGCGCGCATTCGAGAGATAATCACCTATGGACATGCCTAGCAACCTGCAAACACTGCCCTCTGAAGCCATCGACATTTTGCGCTATTACGCCACCAACGCGGTCGAGATCGCCCACGCTGACAGCATCATCGACGGTTCTAGTTTGACGGATCGCGGTTTTGGTAAGGGGATTCGCCGTTTGGTCACGAAAATGTACGTGACCATGAGCGCTGATCAGGTCTATCGTTTGACCGAAAACGGGCAGCGCGTGATCGAAGAACTGCTCGATTATGAGCGCAGCGCGCCCGCCGATGCTGACAGCGTTCAGCGTCCGCGTCTCGAACGTGATGCGCGCTTTGTGCGGCGCAAGCTGCTGCTGGCAGCGCCCGCCACGCTGATCGCGGGTGTGCCTGCCGATGTCGTGCTGGCGTTCGACGACGCCGACGATGAAGAATTGATGCAAGAACCCGCCGATATTCTCGTGCGTTTCTCGGTGGTCAATGGTGAGCCGGGGCGCAAGGTGGATCGCACGATCAAGCTGAACAACCGCCGCGCGCATCATCAATTCGAGATCACAGCGGGCGATTACACGCGCGCCCGTGTGCGTGCGGAAATTTGCCAGTATCGTGCGGAAGATGATGATTTCGAGTTCTGCGGCGGCATCTACATTGATCTGCCCGTGCAGGAAGACGCCGACAGCAGCGCGTTAAAGCCCACTGCCTATGTGGTCGATGTGATTTTGCGCGACAGTTAATCGGGCGGTGTCCAACCGAAGGGCGTTTCCTCATCGACGCGCGTTCGCAGCGGGCGGCGCGGTTGTGTGTCGGACGGTAAGTTGCTGATGCCGCGATGTTCGGCGCGGGTGTTGCGCTTCTTCAAATCGCGCGCGTAAAAGAGAGCGCTGGCGCTGCGCGGTTCCAGCGTGATGCGGGCGATGCCGCGCGCGATCACA
>JBGSRB010000323.1:0-3844 GCA_041737735.1 Anaerolineae bacterium
GCTTGCCCGCGCCGCTGTGGGACGGGCGTTAGGGACGCTGCTGCCGGATGGGGCGATGCTCGACAACCGAACCGGTGTCGGCTTGCGCCCAGATGGGCTGCCCAATATTGTCTGGTGCGAAGTGCCAGCAGGCGAGTTCACCTATCAAGATGGCAGGATGACGCTGGACTACGACTTCCAGATCGCCCGTTATCCCGTGACCTACGCGCAGTTTCAAGCCTTCATTGAGGCAGCGGACGGATTTAGCAACCCGCAGTGGTGGGACGGCTTAGCCGCCAGCGACGAACACAAAGCGCAGCCCGGCGATCAAGCCTTCAAGTTCGGCAATCACCCGCGTGAGAACGTCAGTTGGTATGATGCAGTTGCCTTCTGCCGCTGGCTGAGCGCTCAACTGGGCTATGAAGTGCGCCTGCCGACGGAATTTGAATGGGAGAAGGCGGCACGGGCGCACACGGGCTGGACGTATCCTTACGGTGACGAGTTCGACGCAGCGAAGGGCAATACCCGCGCAACCGAAATCGGGCAGACCAGCGCGGTGGGCATCTTCCCTGACGGCGACACGCCACACTGGTCACAGCCGATTGCAGACTTGAGCGGCAACGTGTGGGAGTGGTGTTTGTCGGATTATCGCAATCCCGCGCATGACGCGGAAAAAGAGGACATGCGTTCTAATTCCGTCCGTGTGCTGCGTGGCGGTTCGTGGATTAATAATCAGGACGTCGCGCGCGCCGCGTATCGCTTCAACTTCAATCCTAACTTCCGTTACCTCAACTACGGTTTTCGGGTGGTGTGTTTGGTGTCGTCCCCCATCAAAGGTTTTGCTGGTCTCTGAGGGCGGTCGCGGGCTGTAAGCCCGTGAGAAACCGCGCGTAGCGCGTGTTTCAGCCTGCCCTTAGCTTTGACCCTTTTCCGCGCAGCGGATCAAAAATTTTGAGAATCACGGTTTTTCGGCAGGTGAATGGGGTGCGCGTCGAAGATGTGTCCACGCAAGCCCCAGGTGTCGGCGTAGCGCACATGATTGATCCAGCCCTGCACGCTGGCATCGAGTTCGGCAAACGAAATTTGCCCCGTCTCGTATAAGTCGATGTTCTGCTCCAAGCGCCGCCTGAATTTGACGACATTACGCCGCTTGAGACGGCGGTGGGTCGGATAGACGACGAAGCCCAACCACGGGATGCCCACCGAACAAGGGATCACCTGCGCGGCGGACTCGTGGATGGTCAGCCGCATGTGGGCGAGTCGTTCGCTGATCGCCCGCTTCCAAGCGTAAAGTTGGCGCGGATCGTCGCTGAACAACGCAAAATCATCGACATAGCGCAGGTAGGCTTTAACGCGCAGCTCGCGTTTGACGAAGTGATCGAGCAAGTCCATGTAGACGTTCGACCAGAACTGCGAGGTCAGGTTGCCGATGGGGAGTCCACGCGGGCGGTTCACGGCGAACGTCCGCGCGTCCGGCGAGGCGTCATCACTGGGGAAGTAGACCATCGTGTACTCGTCGCGCAGCACGCCCGCACCGCTGGCAAGGATGGTCTCGACCAACCAGAAAAGATCGGCTTCGCTGACTTTTATCCGCAGCGCCTCCAACAGCACCGCGTGATCCAGCGCTGGAAAGTGCTGCACCACATCCATCCGCAGCACATAAGCGAAGCGGCGCGCAAAAGTTTGCAGCCGATCAAGCGCGCGATGCGTCCCTTTACCGATCCGGTTGGCGTAGCTGTCGAAGATGAAGCGCCGCTCAAAATCTGGCTCGATCAGGTTGCACAGCGCGTGATGCACCACGCGGTCACGAAAGGGTGCGGCGCTGATCTTGCGCTGTTTCGGCTCGTGGATGGTGAAATGGGTGTAAGCGCCGGGGCGATAGCTGAACGCTCTGAGTTCATCCTGTAAGCTGATGAGCTGATCACTGACGCGCCGATCAAACGTCGCAGCGGTTAGGGTTCCGCGTTTGCCCCGTGCTGCTTTGCGGTATGCTTCCAGTAAATTCGACCACGCATGAAGCTGTTGGAAGCGTTGACTGCTCAAGGAGAACGCCTGTGTCTGAAGAAATGGTGATCTTCACCCGCACGCTTGACCTGCTCGATTGGCTGCTGCTCAAAGCTGAGCATTTCCCCAAGCTTTATCGTTCGACCGTGACGCAGCGCTTGCTGGATGCGGCGCTCGATTTTCAGGAAGCCCTGTTTGACGCACACAGTCAGGGTGGCACCACGCGCCAAAAGCATCTGCGGGCTGCCGATGCCAATCTCGACAAACTGCGCCTCTATGTGCGGCTGGCGCACCGCTGGAAGTGGCTCAACGACGGTCAGTATGAGCATGTCAGCCGGATGATCGCTGAGATTGGGCGGCTGCTCGGCGGGTGGATCAAACAGACGGCTGGATAGCGGCTGAATCCATGAGGCGGCTCAGGGACGAACCGAGGAGCCGCCTCGCTTCTGTATATGCCCGACCCGGAAGTGCGGACGGGACACGCCTGCGCCATCTCTATGCCTTCTGCCGCGTCCCACAAGCCGTGACCGGTGGGCATTGCTGGAAGCCGCGTCGCTGCCGGAGCAGAACGCCGCTCGTAGGGCGCAATCCGCCCTACCGTGTAAAGACACATAGAGGTGTGGGACGACACCAAACACACCACCCGAAAACCGAGGTTGAGGTGACGGAGGTTGGGATTGTGGTTGGGGCGATACGCCGCGCGCGCATAAGCTTGATCGACGAACCACGAGCCGCCCCGTAGCACACGTCGAACATTTGTGCTATTTACATCTTCGCGCCCATCGTCCGCCCGGTAAGGATAGGGCAACGTCTCCTGATCATAGATCGTCGTCGTCCATGTGTAGGCGTTCCCCGTCAAATCCAGCGCGCCTTCCGGTGTGGCGTTGTCGAAAATGCCGACCGGCGTCGTGCGCCGGATATGGCTCTCAAACGTGTTGCTCCGCGTCACATCGAAGGGGCTGCCATAGGGATACGCGCGCCCTTCCGTGCCGCGTGCCGCCGCTTCAAACTGGGCTTCGGTGGGCAGTGCGTAATCCTGCCCGGTTTGCGCGGACAACCACTTGCAATAGGCGCGCGCCTCGAACCACGTCACACCGACCACCGGCTGCGCCGGGTTGTTGAAGCGCGTGTCGTCCCAGTATTCCGGTTGGCGGTAGATTTTGCCAGAAGGGAATGTTTCATCTAGCCATTCTTCAAAACGTTCATCTGACCAATTACGAAGGGTAAAGTAATCTTCTTTCTGCTTAGAGGTAAAATTTGTTGCATTACGAATGCTTTGCTCCGACCACCCTAACACACGCTGACGAAATTCGCGCCAACCTGCTTTTTGCCCATCCGTGCTGCCTTCACCGCGCAGCCACGCCCGTGCCTCGTCCGTGTCCCACCACTGTTCATCCTCGTAGCCGCCCGCCTCGATGAAGAGCGCGTATTCGGCGTTCGTCACCGGGAACTGCCCGATCTGGAAAGCGTCCAGTTCGACGGTGTGTGCGGGCTTTTCGTCGTCATAACCGCTGTTGTCGTCACCGATGCGATATGTTCCGGCAGGAATAGCGACCAGCGGTGGCAGCAGGTAGTCGCCATACGTGCCTGTTTTGCGCTCAAAACGCGGGTCGCCCAAATTACCCAACGCTTGCCCCGCGGCAATACGGGCGCGCAGGTCGGCGTTGGCAAAGTCCTGCGAACGGGCGATCAATGCGTCCTGAATTTCGCGTTTCAGCGCCGGGTCGATGTTGACTTCCGACGACGCGGCGCAGCGGGCAGCCAACGGCAGGTTGTGCGGCATCAACGCGCGGATGAAGGCGTTCGGGTCGCGTGTCATCGGCGCGGCGGTCAGCGTCGTTTCTTCCCAGCCGGTCTGCGG
>JBGSRB010000443.1:0-5474 GCA_041737735.1 Anaerolineae bacterium
AAACGGATCGGGCATGCGCTGCGGGCGGCGGGCGGGGTGGAGGCTGCCGCTAATGCCATTATGGCGGCGGTCGATCAGGGGTTGCCCACTGTGCCGAACCTGCCTCATGCACTGCTGCGCTTCGAGTATCCGCCGTATCCGTTGTGGCGGCGTCAGCACATCCCCGACTTGGCGCGCCCGCTGATCCGCGCGTTGTATCGCGTGGACGACGACAGCGCCGCGCCGATCCCGCCCGTGACCAGCACGCCGCACGATCAGCCGATCCGCTTGCCCGCCCAGTGGGATGAACTCGAAGCGGTGACGTTGGCGTTTCCGGTGCATCATGCGCCGCTGCAACCCGCACACCGCGCGATGATCGACGCGATCCGCGAGGTGGCGCGCGTCGATGTGCTGATCCCGCATGAGCGTTACGCCCGCTTGATCCCCGATGCGGCGAATGTTAATGTGATCGTCATGCCGACGGACGACATCTGGATACGCGATTACGGCGCGTTCATCGGTCATGCGCCCGATGGATCGCGCGCGGCGGTCGGCGCGATCTACGATCCGCTGCCCAATTATCCGCAGGCGCGCGATGACTCATTGGCGGAACGCTACGCCGCGCATCTAGGCATCCCGTTTCGGAAGCTCGATCTGCACACCGAAGGCGGCAATGTGTGGAGCGACGGCGCAGGCACGCTGATCATGAGCGACGATATTTATGATCGCAACCCGCATTTGGGCATGGATGAAGTGGACGCGCGCTTGCAGCAAGCGTTCACGTTCGAGCGCTTGATCTGCACGCCCAAGCTGGCATATGAAGAAACCGGACACGTCGATCTGCTGGTTAAGCTGGCGAACCGCGATACCGTGCTGGTCAGCGCGCCGTCGGCGTTTCCGATCAACCGGGTGCGCTTGATCGACGCCATGCGCCGACTCGAACGCGCGGGTTATCGCGTGATTGAACTGCCGTCGCCGCCGCCGTATCTCAACTGGTTGGTGTATCCGGTGTGGCGCAGCTATACCAACGCGCTGACGGTCAACGGGCGGGTGTTGGTTCCGGTGTTCGGCGCGCCCACGGACGGACGGGCGTTGGCGATCTATCGGCAAGCGCTACCCGATCACCAGATTGTCGCCATCGATAGCCGCGCGGCGGCGAACGGCGGCGGGGCGGTGCATTGCCTCACGCGCGAAGTGCCGCGTTAGTCGATCACTCCAGCACACGCGGCTCTTGAAGTTCACTTAAACGCAGCATCATCCACTTTACAAAGTTCATTAACATAAAAACGGTCTACTCATCCTTGCGTAGTCACACAGATGCGTGTTTCACATTCTGTTTATTGTTACCGAGTGGAGACAAGCAAGGATGATTGATAAGAAGTTTCGTTTTGTCGTGCTGCTGCTGGCGCTGGTGCTGATCAGCGCACCTGTGTTCGGTCAAGATGCGGAAGTTGAAGCCGCGCCCGTTTTGCTGACCGAACCCTTCTTGCAGCTGCCCACCGCCGATGGTGTGCATGTGGTCTGGTTCACGGAATGGGAAGGCAGTCGTCACTTCGTGAATTACGGCGCTGATCTGGATCAGGTTGCTGAAGCCACCACCATGAAAATGAGCCGCACGGCTGAAGACCCCGGTTCGCGGGTGGGGGAACAGACCGAGAATGGTCAGGTGTATAGCCAGTGGACGCTGCGTGATATTTGGCGGCATGAAGCTTATGTCACCGGGTTGACGGCGGGCGAACGTACACCTTATTTCGTCACGAGCATCACCGATGATAGCGCTGAAGTGGTCAGCGCTGAATACACGCTTGCGCCGCTGCCCGCTGCGGGTCAGGCGCTCAACATTTTGCTGACCAGCGATCACCAGTTGATGCCCAACACGCCCGCCAACCTGCAAGCGGTGGTCGAAACGATGGGTGAAGGCACAATTGACGCGGTGTTCCTGTCGGGTGACTTGCAAAACATCCCCGACCGCGCCAGCGAATGGTTTGACGACAATCGCGGTCGCGCTTTCTTCCCCGGTTTGCAAGGACGCGCCGCTGCCACCGTCGAAAAGACACTGGAAGAAGATGGCATCACCACCACGACCACCGCGACCTACACGGGCGCGCCCATCATTCAGTATGCGCCCTTGTTCCCGGCGACGGGCAATCATGAAGTGATGGGGCGTTTCAATCGCGCCACGAACACCAACACGCAGTACAACGATCCGCAGCCGCGTTGGGTGGCGGAAGAACGTTACGAGCGTTTGGCTGATCTGGTCAACCCAGCGGGCGATCCTGCCGTGCGCGAACAATGGATCATCGACAACTCGTGGAACACCATCACCTATCAAGAATTATTCACGCTGCCTGATGACAGCCCCGGCGGTGAGCAGTATTACGCGGTCGAATATGGCAATGTTTACTTGATCTCGCTGTTCTCAACACGCATCTGGCGTTCACCGTCTTTGAACGCCGCCACACGCGGTAAATATCGCGAGCCGGAAGAATTTCTCAATAATCCGGATATGTGGGGCTATGGCGACTTCATTTTTGAAGACCTTGCCGAAGGCAGTGAACAATATGAATGGCTGGTTGAGCAGCTTAACAGCGAAGCCTTCCAGAACGCGCCGATCAAGATCGTGATGATGCACCAAGGACCGCATGGTGTGGGTGATAACTACAACCCGCCGATGGCGCACCCCGTGCAGGTGATCGACCGTGATGAAGCGGGCAACATCATCGCTGTGCGTTACGAATATCCGCTTGAAGACGATGTTACCTTCCGCGATATCTTCCCGCTGTTGGAAGAAGCCGGTGTGCATCTGGTGCATCATGGTCACAGCCATGTGTGGTTCCGGATGCAAACGGAAGGCGGCATGAACATCATCGAGTCGTCGAATGTCGGCAACAATTATGGTTGCTATCTCGAAGGCTATCGCGAGCGTGGCAACGTGCCGAACGATCCGCGTTATAACGCCGCGAATTACGCCTCAGTGGGCGACCCGCAAGGCTTGTATGAGCCGATCATGCCGAGCGAGTTCGCACCGCAAAGCACGGATGACGGAATAGCGCTGCCGTGCGTCAACAGCAATGATCTGAGTGTGTTCAGCGTGCTTTCAACTGAAGACGGCACGATCCGCAGCTATGTTTACGACATGCGCCGCCCCGGTTCGGAAGCGATGTTGTTCGACGAGTTCAGTATTCTCGACTAACGCTTGTCGGTTGCCATGAATGTGGTGGGATGGGGTGATCCAGTGGATCGCCCCATTTGCCTCAATCCAGCCGATAGCTGAAGGGCAGCAGCGCAATCGGCAGCAGCTTGAAGTGCTGCTGGGCGAAGGGCAAGCCGATGATCGTCACGGCGAGGATCACGCCAAAGACGATATGCACCAGCGCGATTTCCCACCCGAACAGCACCAGCCATAAAATATTGAACACCAGCGGCAGACAGCCTTCGCCACCCGGCTGACTATGGACACTTTTGCCAAACGGCATCAGCGACGCGCCCGCCATGCGGAACGCCGCCAAACCAAACGGGATGCCGACGATCGTCAGGCACAGGATGATGCCGCCGATCAAATAGCCGAGCGCCGCGAGAAAGCCGCCGAACACTAACCACAGAATGTTGCCCACTAACGACATGAAGTGATCCCCTTATATGCTGGCACGATAAGTCACTTTACTAGTACGCTGTTGCGCGCGTGAATGTTGCGAAGCGCACTTGCAGTTCGCGTGTGTGGATCGCGTTATGCTGGCGTTGTGCGCGCGCGGTTAATCTTCCAATACGTTCTCGCCGCGCAGAAAATCGAGCGTTTGCTGTTCCAATTCCCAAAAATCCTGCGCTTCATACTGCTTCAACATTTGGCGCAAGCGCGGATAATCGCTTTCGTACTCGCGCGCCCATTCCTTAGCAAAGTTGTCGTTGAGAATGTCATTCAGCGTCAGTTCCATCAAGCGCTCAATCGGCGCGCTGCTCACGCGCTCATAGCGGCTCAACATACCATATTGTCCGGTCAAGCCGTGCATGGAAAGCGCGTTCCGCAAACCGGTGTGCGCCGCCAGTTTGAGATAATCCGCCGTTTCGCCGGAAAGATATAACTCCGTGAACACCGCTTCGGGCGAATAGCCGCGCGCCATCAGCAGGCGCGCCGCCGTGATCACGACGTGATGAAACAGCGGCAGAATCGCCTGTTGTAAGAACAGATCGAGTTCGGCTTCCTGCTCAAAGTTGATTTCAATCGCGCCGACACGCAGCGCACCTAATCCGCGCGCCACCGCCAAAACAGTGCGCCACGCCTCACGGCTGGCATCCTGCGCGACCGCGACGAAACTGGCGAAGCCTTCACCACTGAGATAACGCTCGCGCACCGCTGCGCCCACCGTGCGCGCCGACACCAAGCCGACATCGACGAAGGGCGGCGCTTCGATGAAGCCGAAGCGATTGTTATAGGAACTGCTGAAGATCAGCGTATGCCCCGCGCGCAAATGCGGCGAAATCTGCTCGATATACACGCGCGGCATGGCTTCATCGCGCAGCAGCGGCATAAGGATGTCGCACGCTTGCGCTGCTTCCGCAAACGTGACGACGGGAAAGCCTTCCGCCGCCGCTTCGGCTTGCTTTTCGGGGCGCGGCTCGCTGACCACGACCACCGCGCCGCTGTCGCGCAGGTTGAGCGCGGTCGGGCGTCCCATGTTGCCAAAGCCGATCACCGCGATCTGCTTGCCGTCCAAAACCGCGAGATCGCCATCATCATCATGATAAATAATTGTCATTTAGTCGCTACTTTTGGGCTACACCAACATAAAGGCGCAAAGCGCGCGGTTCGATTAAACTAAGCATCAGATCAACACAGGGTAGAAAGTGACGGTTAACCATGCACAGACAATACCTTGCCGCCGCGATTCTGGCAATGTGCGCGCTGTTGTTGGGCGCGTGCGACGTGCTGAATCCGCCGCCGCCCACGTCGATCCCGTATGAACGCTTGAGCGCGCAAGCCGTGTTCAATGCGTTTGCGCGCGCGGGCTTGCTGATCGATAACCCGACGCAGGAACGTGGTGTGCCGCGTGGCGTGCCTGCTCAATTTCGGGATCGCTGGCTGTTCGAGCTGCCGAGCATCGCTCCGGCGGGCGGGCAGATCGTCATTTTTGCGACGGCGGATCAAGCGTTGGAGTGGCAGGTCTACATCGAACAACTGCGCCGCAACAGCAATACGCGCCGCGATGTGGTGTATACGTATTTTCACTTGAATGCGATGCTGCAACTGAACACCACGTTGTCGAATGCCGAAGCGGCGCGCTACCGCGATTTGTTCTTGACGATTACGCCGTGAGATCGATGGTATACACGGGCAGATCATAGCCGTTGCGCTCGAAACCATAGCCGATGTAGAGGCGCTGCGAGCGTGTGTTGCTGGCTTGCGTGTTGACGGTCATCATGCTGACGCCGCGCGCTTGAAAGCGCAGCAGGGCATCGCTGAGCAGCGCGCGCGCGATCCCGCGCCCCTGCATCGCCGG
>JBGSRB010000581.1:0-5213 GCA_041737735.1 Anaerolineae bacterium
CGCCAGTTGATCGAGCGCGCGTTCCGGCTCGACGCTCTGATCGAGCGCGCGGTGCAGCGTGACGATCTTCGGGTGCGCCGCTTGTGCCATCTGCGCCATGATCGCTGTGTCGATGCGTCCTGCGCTATCAACCGCGCCGAACACCACGCCCTCAATGCCCGTGCGTGCCAAATGCCGCGCTTCTGCGAGCGACTGCTCGATTTCGCCCGCGTTATAGTGAAAATCACCCGCGCGCGCCCGCACCATCACGTGGATCGCCAGCGGCACAGCATCACGGATGCGCTGCACCAACGCGAAGTCGGGCGATAAGCCGCCCACACTCAGATCATGCGCGATCTCAATGCTGTGCGCGCCGCCTTCCGCCGCGTTGATCGCGTCGATCAGCGTCAGCGCGGCAATTTCCAGTTGAGGCATAGCGTGTCTTTCATATGTGGAGGGGCGCAGCTTGGTGTGCGCCCCTCTAAATCTAAACCCTACCGGATCGTCGGATCGCTGATCCACACGTCGGTTGAGTAGATCGTTTCCGACTCGATCAGCAGGTTGGTGATGTACCCATACCGGAATTCGAACACATTCAAGCCGTTAAATTGTGACAGCACCGGACGAGTCGTTCCCGTGTTGTTATCGAACACGCGCGTGACCGGTTCACACGCTTCCGAAGTCGCCGCCGAACCGCGGCACAATTCCAGCGCCACCTGCGCCGAGCCGCCCGCCACGTTATCGAACACATACGTCACGCGCACCGAGTTCCACGAGACCAGTTGTTTGGTCGCGCCGATCACGCCCGTGTCGGGTGTGGCGACGGGTGTGGTCTGCACCAGAATCGACAGCCGCGGACCCGATCCGGTCGGCGTCGGCGTGGGACCGGGTCCGTTGCACCAGAACGCATCGCAGAACGACAACGGATTCACACTTTCGAGCGAAGGCAAACCGCGGAACGTAGTTTCCTCAACCGACGTAAAGCGCCGATCGACATACAGCGCGAAGTTATCGCCCTGCACGAACATCATGTTCGACTCGCCAAAGTTGCGATACAGCGCGCGGAAGCGCACGCCGCCGGGCATCACGCCCATGTATTCCGTCGCCGCGACATCGAGATAACTAAAGGCGAAATTCGACTCGGCGGTCAGCAGGCGTTCCTGCTCGATCACATCCAACACCGGCGGATTTTCCACCAGCGCATTAGTCGCGCTGCTCACCTGCGCGCAGTAATCGATCGCTTCAGGGTTGAGATCATTCAGGCTGAAGTTATCGAACGATTGCTCGGTGATGAACGCCAAGCTGCGCGTCAGCGGATCGCAGCGCTCAATCGCGACTTCGCCCTGCCAACCTGTTGGGCGCACGCCGATTCCGAGTGTGACATCACTCAACAGTTCGAGATCGTAGCGCAAAGCCAGATACGCCGCGCCGGGGTTAGTGCTGGCAGTGCCATCCCAACCAGCGGGGCGTTCATCCGCCCCCAGTCGATCATTCGCCAGCGTTTCCATATCCAAGCGCACATCGGCGGTGAACGACGGCGCGTTGACATCACGCCCGCCGCGATAGCCCGGTGGACGTGTGCTTAAGCCGAGCAGTTCATCCGCCAGTCGTTCGAGATCGCCGCGCACGCCGCTGAGCAGCGCAAACGGATCGCGCAAGCGTCCGTCAGCGCCCGGCGTGCCGAAAATGATATTGACCAGACTATCCGTGATCTCGACTTCGACCGTTTGACAGTAGCGCAGCACCGATTGCGGCGTGTTCGACTGCAAATTGTAGAAGCGATCCAAAATCGTCAGGATGTTTTGCAGCGTGCGGCTGCATTGCAGGATCAACGCCGCCCCGCGCCACTCATCCGGGCGTTCGTCGAAAAATTCATCGGCGCTTAATTCGAGATCGTGGCGGATGTTGCGCGCCAGAATCTCGATATTCGGCACGGTCACGCCGATCCAGTCGCGCGGGCGGAAGCCGGGTCCGAAAATCGCGTCCGCCAGCAGTTCATTGTTGAACCACAAGTCGTTGACGAACGACGGGCTTTGCAGATCGGTGTTGTTCGTCCACCCTTCGGGGCGAATCTCCACGCCGAACACTGCGTCCGCCAGCAGTTCGAGATCGGCGCGCGCGTCGAATACCAGCAGTTCAAAAGGGTTGGTCTGCGCCGTCACGCCGCCGAAGGTAAGCATGAGCAGCGCCATGAGCAAGACGCAGCAGGTCAATAGCCGTCGCATCGCGCATCCGTTTCTCTAAGGGCAAGATTGCACTCTATTGACGTTAATTATAGCCGTCCCGCCAGATCGGGCAATCATGCGCTTAAGTGTGATTGATTTCAAGTCCACCATGTATACTCTACAGTATGATGATGATGCGCTGCACCCATGCCAGCTCACCTCAGACAAACTTTCCACTTCATCACCATTAAGGGGGACAGTACCATGCGTTGGATTAGAGGATTAGTTTTTTTGCTGCTCTTGAGTTTAGTTTGCCTACCTGTTGGTTCGCCCGTGCAGGCAGCAACCATCACCGTGACCACGCTGGCGGATAGTTTGGCTGCCAACGGACAATGTTCGCTGCGTGAAGCGATTGCGAACGCCAACAATGACGCGCTGACCCATGCGGATTGCGTGGCGGGTTCAGGGGCTGACACCATTGTGATGAATGTCAGCGGAACCTATACTATGATGGATTTAAATTATAGTGTCACATCGAATATCACGATTGAAGCAGGCGTGGGCGTGAATGCTGTGATCGATGGCAATGGCGTCCGTTTATTTGCCGTAAGCACCGCTAATGGCAATCTGACGCTCAACGGGTTGACCTTACAAAATGGTTCTTCTAGCGGTAGCGGCGGTTGTATTCAAGTGGGCGCAAACAGCACTTTGCAGGTGAATACCAGCCTGCTGCAAAGCTGTGTGAGCGGTACCAACGGCGGTGCGATTGGCACAGTGGGCGGCATACACACCATCACCATCAGCGGCAGCACCCTGCAAAACAATACCGCTAACTTTAATGGCGGCGCTGTGTTTCATGTCGGCGCTGGAACTTCGCTTACGGTGACCAACAGCACCTTCAACACCAATCGGTCTGGCGCGGCGGGTGACGCATCAGGGGGTGCGCTTTTCTTCAACGACGGGGGCAACGGTTTTCTGAGCATCAACGGCAGCACCTTCAACGGCAACTTGGCGCAAAGCACCACTGCCAGCGCTTATGGCGGCGCGCTCCTACTAGGGGTGGCAGCAACAACATCCGCCACGATCAGCGGTTCGACCTTTACCAACAATCAAGCCTTTGATGGCGCGGATTCTAATCGGGGTGGCGCGCTTTATAAGACGGGGCTTGGCACGCTGACGATCACAGGTAGCGTTTTCACCAGCAACAGCGTCAGCGGAACACAGGCGTTGGGCGGGGCAATTTTCAACAATCAGGGCAGCCTCACGGTGAACAGCAGCCGCCTTGAGTCCAACAGCACTGCCCTTAACGGCGGCGCCTATTATTCCGTGTCGAATGGCATCGATTCGTTAACCGCTTCGTGCATCGTCAACAACGGCGATCTGGCAGTCGTCGATATTGAGCTTGCCAATGCCATGATCGCGACCGGCAATTGGTGGGGGTCGTCGTGGGGTCCGCGCATTCCGGTGCTGTCGGGCAGTGGCAGCGCCATCAGCACGGGCGACAGCATCAGCGGCAATGGCATCACGCTCGTTGACGTTGATCTAACCAGCAGCGGCGGCAATCCGGGGCCCGCACCCACAGGCGACTGGCTGCTGACCGCGCCGAATGTCGCGGGCGCAACCTGCTTAAGCTGCACCAACGTGAGTTCGGTCAGTCCCGCCGGAGCGTGTTTCTAATTTCGGTGCTGGCTAAACTTCGAGAGGCGCACCCCGGTGCGCCTCTTTTTTGCGCGCGGTTCGATTTAGATGCTTCTCACAAAGCGCGGCATGGTAAATTTCGCATGGTGCGCCTAAGATCATGCCGTAGTTTCAGCCCAACCCGATCTTTTGGCGCATTACGACAAAAGCAAGGGCGTGGCTTTGTTCGTTTTAGCGCGAGGTGCGCGCCCGATCCGCGCCTACACTTAATCAGGCGCAGATAACGCGCAATCGCATAGTTGAAAGGAGTTACGCGCGTGCAGCGCGTTCACGACACATTATGGATATTCTGATCATCGGTGGCACGCGCAACATCGGGCATCAACTCGCGCTCGATCTGTTGGCGCACGGGCAGCGCGTGACCATCCTCAATCGTGGCAAAACCAGAGATGATTTACCCGCTGAGGTCGAGCGTCTGCGCGCGGATCGCACCGATGCGGCGCAGCTTCACGCGGCGCTGCACGGGCGTTCGTTCGATGTGGTGGTCGATAATGCGCTGTTCAAAGGCGCGGAAGTGCCGCCGCTGGTCGATCTGCTGGCGGGCAATGTCGGGCGCTACATTATGATCAGCACGGGGCAGGTCTATCTCGTGCGTGAGGGCGCGCCGCGTCCCTCGCGTGAGCAGGATTACGACGGGCGTTTGATGCCCGCGCCCAAGCCGAACACCTTCGGCTATGAAGAATGGGTTTATGGCATGGAGAAGCGCCGCGCTGAAGATGCTTTACAGGAAGCGTGGCAAACGCGCGCCTTTCCCTATACATCCCTGCGCCTGCCGATGGTCAATGCTGAGCGCGATCATTTTTTGCGACTCTATAATTATATTTTGCGCCTCCAAGATGGCGGAGCGATCCTCGCGCCCTCGACGCCCAATTATGCGCTGCGCCATGTCTACGTGGGCGATGTCGTGCGCGCGATCCAAGCGCTGATCGCGCAACCGACTGTCGGCATCGGCACGGCGTACAACATCGCGCAGGCTGAAACCGTCACGCTCGAAGCGTTCGTCGATCTGCTGGCGGAACTTCTGGGTGTGCGTGCCGAGATCGTGCGCGTCAAGCGCGATCTGCTCGAAGCGAACGGCTTTCTGCCGGACTGCTCGCCCTTCAGCGAACGCTGGATGAGCGAACTCGACAACAAGCGCAGCAAAAGCGACCTCGGCATGACCTACACGCCCGCGCGCGACTACCTGGAGCGCATCCTCCGCTACTTCGAGGAGAATCCGCCGCCCACGCCGCGCAGCTATCTGCGCCGCCGCAGCGAACTGCTGCTGCTCGAACACAGCAAACCGATGGCGTAAGGGAGCGGTTAGCTGTTAGCAATAAGCCATGAGCAAAAAGACGGGCGATCCGAGGGTGGATCGCCTGTTTTCTAGGG
>JBGSRB010000611.1:0-15094 GCA_041737735.1 Anaerolineae bacterium
CTTCGGGATCGTTTCCGTCCCGAACGCCAGCGCTGCTATCGCCTGAATGCCGCCGACCACATAAATTTCTTCGACGCCGCAAATTTGCGCCGCGACCAGCGACGCAGCATCCGGTTTGCCTTCCGGCGTCGGCGGCGTGACCACGATCACGCGCGGTACGCCCGCGACTTTTGCAGGCGTCGCCAGCATCAGCATCACCGACGGAAACGCGCCCTTGCCGCGCGGCACGTATAAACCCGCGCTCGTCACAGGCGTGATGCGCTCACCCGCCATGATGCCCGGCTGCACTTCGGTGAACCACATCATTTCCGGCATTTGCTCGGCGTGAAATTTAGCGATGTTCTCGTGTGCCGCTTCGATGGCGTCGATCACTTCGGGGCTGACCGCTGCCCGTGCCGCTGCGAAATCGTCGGGGGTGGCGCGCAGCATGGATGCTTCAAAGTTGGCGGCATCGAACTTGCGCGCATATTCAACCACCGCCGCATCACCATCAGCCCGCACACGGTCGATCACCTCTTGCGCCAGCGGAAATAAATCACGGATGTCGGTTTCCGCGCGGCGCATCAGCTTAGCTAAAGCAGCGGGCGAAAGTTCATCCAGTTTGAGAAACTGCACCATAATCCTGTAAACCTCGTGTCCATGGTTATCGTCAACGATCACACAAATAAAAAGCGCGAGGCGGTTTGCCCCGCGCTGATCAACATTTGATGCTGTGCGCGTTTTAGGACTGAACCGCTGATGCGTCCGCCAGTGCTTCCGAGCGGCGGCGCGTGCCATCCCAGCGAATATCAGGTACGAGGATGTCACGTTTCTGCATGATGCGATCGCGATGTTCGCGCAGGTCTTGCAGCATAATCCGCACTTCGGCTTCGACATCGTGCGTCGGTTGATAACCGAGATCGATCAAGTTCTGGCGATCCGGGTTGTAGTAGTGCGTTTCCAACTCTTTACGCGGGTTGTCGAAATGCTGAATCTCCGCGCTGATGCCCACATCGGCAGCGGCGTGCTGCACTTTATGCGCCAATTCTTCGATGGTGTAGCATTCTTCAAATTGATTGAACACGCGATACTCACCCGCTTGCGGCGGATTCTCAATCGCAATGGTGAGGCACTGCATCGAGTCGCGCATAGGCAGGAACCCGCGTGTTTGTCCACCCTTGCCGTACAGCGTCAGCGGGTGATCGATCACGGCTTGGCAGGCAAATCGATTGATCGCCGTGCCGAAACATTGATCGAAGTCCAAACGGCTGCGTAAACGTGGGTCATCGCCCATTTCATCGATCTGCGTGCCAAAGACCACACCTTGCATGATGTCGGTCGCATTCAAGCCCCAGATGCGACAGGCGAACATCGTGTTATGTGTGTCATGCACTTTGGTCAGGTGATAAAAACTTCCGGGTTGGCGCGGGAATGGTAGCTTTTCTTTGCGTCCGCGAAACTCGATCTCGAAGAAACCTTCGGGAATGTCGATATTGGGCGTGCCATACTCGCCCATTGTGCCGAGCTTGACCAGATGCGCGTTCGGACACACTTCACGCATTGCCCACAGCACATTGAGGCTGCCGATCACGTTATTGGTGTGCGTGAAGGCGGCGTGCGCCTGATCCATCATCGAATACGGTGCCGACGGCATTTCAGCGAGATGCACAATCGCATCCGGTTGAAAATCTTGCAAGAATTTGCGTGTGAATTCGTAATCGAGCAGATCGCCTTCACGGAATAAAAAGGCTTCGCCATAGCGTGCTTTGAACGCGGCGCGGCGCTCATCCATGGTGTAAGTCGGGATCGCGCTTTGGCTGCCGACTTCCTCTACCCACTGCCGCCGCAAATAAATGTCATTTCCGGCAACTTCATGCCCGCGCGCGGTCAGATATTGAGCTAGTGGATAGCCCAAATAGCCATCGATCCCGGCGATAAATACCTTCATTGAACAGCCTCCAACCTTGTGGATCATCTAAGCGTAGAAACCCCACCAGCGTGGTTTCGCTACGCTGTGTCTAACGGTCTCTTAATTAACTGCCTGCGCCAGCGGCACAGGTTGAAAGCCATGAATAAAACCTTCGACCGCCAGCAGTTCAGCATTGAGAATGCTGCCCCCCGCCGCGCCGCGAATGGTGTTATGCGACAGTGCCACATACTTATAGCCCAACACCGCACAGGGACGCAGTCGTCCAACGGTGGTGGACATACCCGCGCCTGCCATGCGATCACGGCGCGGCTGCGGGCGATCTTCCTGTGGCGTGTAGATCACGGGCTGTGTGGGCGCGCTTGGCAGCGACGGCACCGGATCAGCACCGCGATAACTGTTCCACGCCGCGATCACCTCATCCATACTGGGCTGCGCGTCCAGTTCAACCGATACATTGACCAGATGCCCATCGATCACCGGCGCGCGATTGCACGACGCGCTCAAGGCAATCTCAAGTTCGCTAATCGCATCACCGTCAAGTGTGCCGAGCATCTTCCGCGGCTCGCTCACCAGTTTATCTTCTTCGCCGCCGATGAACGGGACAATGTTGTCAAGAATATCAAGCGACGACACGCCCGGATAACCTGCCCCGCTGATCGCCTGCGCGCTGACAATCGACACGCGGCGCACGCCAAACGGCAGCAGCGGCGCTAACGACATGACAACGGGCATCGTCGTGCAGTTCGAGTTCGCTACCAGCGCGCCGGTGGTCCAACCGCGCTGACGCCGCTGCACATCGATCAAGCCGCTGTGCGCGCTGTTGATCTCAGGCAGCATCAGCGGCACATCCGCCGTCATGCGAAAGGCTGACGCATTGGTACACACCACATGCCCCGCCGCCGCCAATTCCATCTCGACTTCGAGCGCGGTTTCTTTGGGTAGCGCGGAAAACACCAGCAGCGACTCCAGCGGATCGCCCGTCGCCTTCACGCGCAGATCGCGCACCGAAGCGGGCGGTTCGCCATCCAGCACCCAATGGACGGCGTCGCCATAGGCGCGTCCGGCGCTGCGCGCTGAACCCGTCACTTCCGCGACGCGAAACCACGGGTGCTGCTCCAACAGTTGAATAAAGCGCTGACCGACCGCGCCTGTTCCACCGAGAATAGCGACATTCAGTTTATCCATGTGTCAAATTCCCACCGACTGCGTTTTCACCGCTGGATATGATCCCAACATTTTCACGAAGGACGCGCGTTGCAGCAGCCGCGCTAATGCCTCTTGGCACACCGTTTCTTGCCAATGCCCCTCAAAGTCGAGAAAGAACACCGGTTCCCACGGGCGATTGCGGCGCGGACGCGACTCGATCTTGGTTAGGTTCAAACCGCGCTCGGCAAATTCGCTTAAGCACTCGATCAGCGCCGCTGGACGGTTGCGCGTGGCAAACACAATTGAGGTTTTGTTGTACTCGCCCATCACCGGATCATCATCCGCCAGCACGAAAAAGCGCGTGAAGTTGAACTGCACATCTTCGATCTGGCGTTCGATGATGTCGAGATTGTACAGCTCACCCGCTAATTCACTGGCGATGGCGGCGGTGCAATCGTCGGATTCCTCCGCTAAGTCACGCGCCGATCCGGCTGTGTCAAAATACGGCACAGGTTCGATATTGTGCCGGCGCAAAAACTGCTCGCACTGCGCTAACGCTTGCGGGTGCGAACGTGCGCGCCGCACCTGCGCCAATTTCATGCCTTTTGGCACTAAAAGCGCATGATGCACATGCACGAACACTTCTGCTTGAATGCGTAAGTCGCTGTCCATCAGCAGCTCATACGCCTGACTGACCGCCCCCGCCAGCGCGTTTTCGACGGGCAAAAGCGCGTATTTGATCTCACGACTTTTCATCGTCGCAAACATCTCGGTGAGGGTTGAGCATGGCACGACTTCGACATTGACGCCAAAATGTTGGCGAATGGCTTGCTCAGAATATGCCCCGTGAAGCCCCTGAAAAGCGACCGCGTGCTGCACATTAATCACTTTCGATTGTCGAGTTTAAGCGTTGAGCGCCGTAACCATAGCACACGCGCATTTACTCGTCAATAACCGCGTGCTGCCCCGCCCAAACGCGCGCGAATTGACAGCGCAGCATCATGAATGTTAGAATTTTTTTCAGATCGTCATGATTATAATTAGGCAGCACCCATGCAGGAAACACGTAAACTCATTCTCGAAATTTTGCGCGAACGCGGTCAGGCGACGGTCGATGACATCGTGAGCGAACTGCAAGCGCGGCGCGGCAGCATCACCGCTGTCACCGTGCGCCATCACTTGGCACGCCTGCAAGAAGATGAACTGATCACCATGCCCGAACTGCGCCGCCGCGCCACGCCGGGGCGTCCGCAGTATATTTACATGCTCACGGATAAAGCGCAGGATCACTTCCCCAACAATTATCAACGTCTGGCGGCAGGTTTGCTGGCGCAGATGCGCGAACATCTGCCCGCTGCGGGCATCAACGTGATTCTCGAAGGCGTGGCGGATCAACTGGCGGCGGAGTTGTATATCCCCGATGTGCCGCTGGCTGAACGCCTGAACATCGTCACCCAGTATCTTAGCGAACATGGCTACGACGCACGTTGGGAAACGGATGAGCGCGGCTATGTGCTGCACACATCGAACTGCCCTTATCACCATCTCGTGAGTGAAAACGCTATGCTCTGCGAAATGGATATGCGCCTGATCGCCGCGCTGCTTGGCTCGGTGCCGCGCCGACTGGAACACCGCGCCGAAGGTGGTGATCATTGTTCGTATTTAATCACCGCCGCGCAATAAAGTAGATGGCAGTCTATTTAATTGACCATTTCCCGCGATCGTGTTAAAATTTTGGCAACGTAAGCCCGTCTTATCATTCAGAGAGGCACAACCATGGCGGTCAATGATCCAATCACCAAAACCGAAGAAGCCCTGATTTTGAACATCACGCCGTCAGCCGTCGGTATGATTCACACGCTGCTCGAACAGAAAAATATTCCCGGCTTTGCGCTGCGCGTGTTTGTGGCAGGCGGCGGTTGCTCAGGAATGCAGTACGGAATGCGCTTTGAAGAATCCCCGGAGGATTACGACGCTGTGATCGAGGCGGGCGGCGGCGTGCGTTTGGTGATTGACCCCACCAGCCTGACGTATCTTGAAGGCGCGACGATCGATTATGTTGACAGCTTGATGGGCGGCGGTTTCCGCATCGAGAACCCCAATGCGGTGTCGTCATGCGGGTGCGGCAGCTCGTTCAAGTCGAAAGACTCGGCGGGTGCTGAGGACGCGGCGGGCGGTTGCTCGTCGTGCAGTCACTAATTTAACACAGGGGCGAACGCAATAGGTTCGCCCCTGTGACTAACCACTACTCACCACGCAGCGCGCTGATCGCCAGCCCCACTAACCCCAAGCCCCCTAAAACCAGAATCGGCACAATCGGCGGTATCCCCCCATCAAGCACGGGGGTAAGCGCGGGCGGCGCTTCCAATTCTGACGCCAACTGACTAGCTTGTGTCGGTGCCATGGCGACTAAATTCGGCGGATACGTGAACGTTGGCATCACGCCCGATCCCGCCAGCGGCTCAGGATTTTCAATCACGCTCTGTGCGTCCGCTGTCGCGGTCAGCACGCCGCCGGGGGTTGCTTCCAGCGCCGTCAATGTCGAGTCGACGCTGAGCGCGGCATCATCGGCGGCAGGCGCGGCGAATGGATCAAGTTCCGGCAGCGCGGCAATATCACCCGTTAAATCGACTAGTTCGCCATACACCCAACCGCGTCCGTTGGGCGATGCCGGAAATTGAAATTGGATCCACGAGACATAGCGCCCGATCACGTTGTACTGATCACCAACGCGGATCGTGCCAAGCTGTGCCGAATCGGTACTCGGCTCGGCGCGCACATTCGCGAACTCGCGCGCTTCAAGCTGCACCAGATTGGCGGGCGGGGGTGTTGGTGTGCGCGTTTCGGTGGGCAGCAGCGGCGATTGCCCTTCTTGTACCTGCGCGGGCGCTGCCGGCGAGAGATTGATGATCAGCGGCGTAGGTTCAACGTCTTGCGCGGCTACTCCCCCTGCCCCAATCAGCGCGATCACAATTGCGAAGATGCTACGGATTTTCATACATTCGACTCACTTTTAACAACAACGACGTCATTATACCTGCCCAATGCTTCACCACTCGACATGATTATCCGCCACGTCGCGCAGTTGTTCGGCAATGCGCCGCTCGTCATTACGCACTAAATAGCCCTGATACTCACGATTGTCTCTGCCCTGCACCCGCCAGCCACTCATCACGAAGGGCGGATGCAGACAGCCTTCGCACGCCGCCATAATCCACTCGCCGTTATAACGCCGGGCGATATGCAGATGCGTTCCGGTTGAAAAGCCGCCATCACACGACGGACGCCCAATGGGATCACCAACCTGCACGCGCGTTCCCGCAGCAACACGATCAGCGTCACTCAGATGCAGATACAAGATCGACCAGCCTGTGCTTTCATCACCATCACCATCGAGATCAAGCACGACCACGCCCTCATCGACACGCGCGATCACGCCTGCCGCCACCGCCGTCACAAAATACTCGGAAACGTAGCAGGATGTCGTCTTGGTTTCGAGATCATCCGGCGGCGCGAAATCAACCGCTGCCCACGCGCTGCCCGATCCCCAACCACCATGCGGTCCCCCGCTGTAAAACCAAGTTTCGTCCGGTGCAAAGGGCAGCGCCAAGAGAGGCTGTTCCAAGTCGGGCGGCACCAGCGGATCGCGCGCGTCGGCAAACGGATCGCCAAAATAACGCGCGTATACCTGCGGAAAACCCGCCGCACTCACTTGAAATTCCCATGCGGGGCGCATTTGATTCTGCATTAGGAAGAATTGCACCCCTACGCTACCCGCGTTCAGGCTTGGGTCGATCAGCAGGCGCGCGCCATCTTCAAACGCGAACTGGCGCAGACGATTTTGTTTCCACATATAGTAACCGCGATTGATCTGATCCGCCGCCCAAGCGAGCTGCCGATACAAACCATCACGCGAGAACCCTGCGGGCGCTGCCTGCCCGCCCAGCGGACGCAGTTGCCGTTCTTCATCAGGTGTAGGGTTCGACAGCCAGCCCCCCTTCAATTCGAGCAGCGTCAGCAGCAGACGCGGATCGACGCTGTACTCTAATGCGGCGCGCTGCACCAAGGTCGCCGCCGTATACGCCCGACCGTTGACCGTATCGGTCGCTGTGCGAATAAAACCCGGCTGCGCTGCGATAAACGCCGACACATCAAACGCCGCGCTGCCCGGCGCACGCACCATGCGGCTGTCGGGCAGCAGCAAAAGCGCGCTGCCATATTCTGATGGTGGCGCGGGCAATTGCAGCACTTGACCAACTTCCAGTAGATCGGGATCGGTCAGCCCATTCAGGGCAATCAATTCGTCAACCGTTGTGTTGTGCAGCGTGGCGATGACCGTCAGCGTATCGCCGCCGCGCACCGTATATTCATCCACGCCCAACGCCGCGATCGGCTGTGCCGTCGGGTTGAACGCCAATGCTGGCGCAGTCACACCGATGGTCGGCGCAGCGATCTGCGGCGCGGACGGGCTAAAGGTCGCCGTGATGATAATCGTTTCGGGCGGCTGTGCGGTCATGTTGCACGCGCTGAGCAGCAGCCCGATGAAACTTATATACCAACGCATTGATACTATCGGTAGCTCCACACACCAATTAAACCATCTGCGATCACCCGCGGCACGCCCACCTGATCGCTCACATCCAACACCGTGATCACCGAGCGATTTTCTTCAATGATCGCGCTGTAAACCAGATAACGACTATCGGGTGACCACAAGCTATGGCTCTGCGCGAATTGATCAAAATAGGTGAACAGGTAGATCAAGTCACGGCTTGGCACAAAACTGCTGTAGCGCTGACTGTCGCCGCTGGCAACCTCCATCACCGTCCATGATAGCGCGGGCGGTGGTTGATTCTGCGCGCTTAAGCGACCATCGACGGCATCACGCACGCTAAATGATCCGGGCGGCGCTGCCACCGTCACATAAGCGATCTGTGTGCTGTCAGGTGACCAGAAAAACGCCAACACGCCGCTTGATGCACCACGCATCATAGTTTCCCCGGTACGCGCATCTAATACAACAACGCCTCCGCGACGATCACTATACGCTATAGATGCACCATCAGGCGCCCAACTGAAATAGACGGGACCCACCAAGCCCGTCGCCAGCGTCGTGATCGCATCATCTGCCGCAATCACTAAATCGGTTGAGCGTTCATCTGCCCCGCGTGCGCCAAACAACAGTCGATCATCCACGGGCGACCACGCGGGCGCGTAGAATGCGCCGGGGCGCTGCTCCAGCGTGCTGGTGATCGCTGCATCTTCCACATCGTAAATATCGAGCCGAGCATTATTGCGTTGCAACAGCATCTGCGCCCCATCGGGGCTGAAGCTGTAATAAAAAGGCTGTCCACCACCCACCGTAACGCTATTTTGACCACGCACCATTTGCACGATCAAGTTGTTTTGCGCCACACTGCTGAGCAGCACCGCGAGATCGCGCGACGATGGCGACCACGCCGCATAGTTGAAGACTTCGTTCACGCCCGTGTAGAGCAGTAAGGCTTCTTTTTCAGCATCAACCACATAAATTTCCGTTGTCGTTTGACCACTCGCTGTCAGCAAATTGCCGAAGATCGCAAGCTGACCCGCGCGCGACCACGTGGGCCACTGATAGTAGCGCAGTAGATCGTCCGTAAAACCTGCATCAACGGTAAGCTGAATCGGCTCGCCGCTTTCTAAGTCAATCGTGTAAGCGTTAAAATCCGCCCCAATATACGCAATCGTGCCGGCAATGCTGGCGTCAGCATCTTCAGCTTGATCTTGTGCCAAAATTGGCGCGCTGCCCAATATAAGTACGATCAGTCCTACATACCGCATCCACTTCATCATGACCAATAGCCTCAATACTTGATCGTTGTGCTTAACCCACAATTGGGCAAGCGCATATAAAATTGTATACTACTCGCCAGTTTGTTCACACCTTCGGTAAGGTCGATTGTAAGGAGCGCATAACGAAATGGCTGTCACGAACGACGACATTAAGCAAATTTTCACCAATATTTCCACGCACTTTGAACCCAGTAAAGCCCAAGGCATCAATTCGACCATCCAATTTGATTTGAGTGGCGATGCAGGCGGCGCTTACTGGCTGCGGATCAATGATGACGCGATGGAAACGGGCGAAGGCATCGCCGAAAACGCACGCATGACGCTCAAAGCGTCAGCGGACGATTTCGCCGCGATGCTCGACGGTTCGCTCAACCCGATGCAGGCGTTCATGATGGGCAAGATCAAGATTCAGGGTGATACCGGCTTGGCGATGAAGCTGATGCCCTTGATGATGGGCTAAATAAAAAATGGGGCGGTGATCTATCGCGATCGACCGCCCCACTCGTTAATTCCAATATTCCGCGCGCGCCGCGTTAGTCGTAATCCTCATCGTCATCGTCATCGAGCGCGCCCAAGCGAAAATCATCACCGCCGAGCGTGGCGACGCTTAAGGCTTCTTCGGCGGCTTCGAGCAGCGCGCTGTTGTCATTTTCTTCCGCCTCGTCCATCACCTTATGCAGCACGCGGATCGCATCCGCGCCGCCGATCTCACCCAACGACCAGATCGCAATCTCGCGGATTTCGGCATCTTCATTTTCGTTGAAGGCTAATGTGCCGAGCAGCGATAGCGCACCGCGCAGTTCAAGTTCTCCGGCGGCGCGGGTGGCTTCATAGCGCATTTCGGCATCATCACTTTTGAGTTCGCGCAGCACATCTGTGTTCCAGCGCTCGTCATAGGTGCGCCCCATCGCAAACACCGCGCTCACGCGCATCAAACGCTCATCGCTGTGATACGCTTCCCGAATCGCAGGTTCAACCGCATCCAGTGTGCAGTTCGACACCGCCTCTAACGCACGGCGGCGCACATCAACCGACTGCGTTTCATCCGCGAACAGATAGAGCGCCAATTGACGCGCTTCGCTGCTGCTGCCTTCGGGCAGATCGCCCCACTCATCCAACAGGATGAAGCGCCCCAACGCGCTGAGCGCTGCGGCGCGCACGCTGTCATCGCTATCGGCGCGCGCCAATGTCAGCAGCCGATCCATCGTGGTTAAGGTTTCATCGTGCCACAGCAGTTCGACCGCTGCCGCGCGTACTGCCCCATCTTCGTCATCGAGTGCGGCGTGCGCCACCGCCGTGTATTCCAGTTCAAAATTGGTTTCACTGGAGTCAAGCAGTTCGGTTAACACCGTGTGCTTGTAATCAACATCGAACGCCGCCCACACGGGCGCGAACTGCTCGATCTCGTGCGGCAGCAAGCCCGACAAGCCATAATAGACCGTCGCGGTCAGCGTGCCATTTGCACCTGCGCGCAGCGCTTCGAGCGTTGTTTCGAGATCAGGTTTCGCCTGTTTTTCTTCACCGTAGGTCATACACCCTCTTTATCGTTTAGCGCCGGAGAATATCAGTCAGCGGGTTGGCGATGTCGTTTAAGACCACGACCACCATGAGCGAGAGCAGCAGCGCCAGACCGATCAAATGCACCATGCCTTCACGTTCCGGCGCAATCGGACGACCGCGCACGATCTCGATCAACACGAACAAAATGCGCCCACCATCCAGCGCCGGAATCGGCAGCAAGTTGGTGAACCCGAGCGCGATGCTAATCAGCGCCATGAATTCGAGCAGGATCGACGGGCGATCGCGTTCAATCGTTTCTTGCAAGAACACCGCCCCCACCTGACTGATGCCGACGGGTCCCGTGATCCGAAGTGCTTCTGGTTCTGCCGTGCCACTGAGGATTTCGCCCGGCACGCTCAAAATCACATTGAGGACATCCGCGACGCGCCCCGCGCCGTAGCTGATCGACTCGCCAAACGAGAGCGATACTAGATTTTGCTGCTCCGCCTCACGATAGACCAAGCCAAGCACCTCGTCGTAAGCGGCTTCGCTGATGCTGATGCCCATCGCGCCCTGCCCATCCGGTGGATTGGCGCGCGGCGTCAATTCGACCGTCACGACTTCACCTGCGCGCAGCAGATCGAGCGTGACCACTTGATCGAGATGATCGCGCGTGCGCGCCTGTAACGCTGTCACGCTGTCGAGCGGTTCACCGTTGAAGCTCAGCACCAGATCGCGCGCTTGCACGCCTGCCGCCTGCGCGGGCGATCCATCAGCGATATCCAGCACAATTGGATGCGTGGTTGGCAGCGGGCGTTCAGCAAAATCGGGCGTCAGCGTGATCGTAAACATTTCGGGGTCGATCGCGCCTTCAACCGGACGCAGCACTTCCAATGTTAGTATTTCGTCACGCGCGGTGTACAGGCGTTCCGCCAGCGCCGCTGTGGTGGCGTAATATTCACCGTTGATCGTCTGAATCACATCGCCGGGCAGCAGTTCAGTCTCCGCGAATGTCGATTCGGCGCTGATCGCTTCCACCGCCGTCAGCGCGCCGACCGTTTGTGGCACACCCAACAACCCAATGATCACGAACAGTAACAGGGCGAACAATAGATTCGCCAGCGCGCCCCCCGCCATAAACAGAATGCGCGGCAGCGGCTTGGTTTCATTGACCGACTGCGGATTCTTGATGCCGCGCTCAAGCGCTTCTGAGCGATCATCCGCGACTTTTTCATCTTCCACTTGGCGCACAATATCTTCGCCAAGCGGACGCACGAAGCCGCCCAGCGGCAGCCAATTGAGCGTGTAGTCAGTGCCACTCAGCGTGAACAGCTTGACCGCGCGCGGCGGCATTCCGATGCCGAATTCTAAAATGGTGATGCCGACAGCTTTCGCCGCCAGAAAATGCCCCAACTCATGAATGAACACCGCCGGGATCAGCACGATGATGAACGCGATCACCGCCGACAGCGTATCGTTTCCGAGCAGAAAATCAAACATGCAGCCAACCTTCGTCTAGCGACTGAATTTTCAGCCAGTGAGGATACATACCATTATAAGCCCCCTTACAAGGCAGTGACAAGCGCGCCCTCATCAATCCTTAACGCCCGATCACCTGCGCGCCTGCCCCTGCCCCCGCGCGCAGCACATCAATGACTCCTGATAGGGTTCGCAGGTGTTCGCTTACGCGATCAGCGTCATCTCTAATGCAAATACAATGCACATTCGCCCCGGCGTCCAGCGTATAACACACCTGAATACCAGACGCGCGCCACGTTCGCACCGCCTCCATGATCGCCAGCGTGGGCGGCAACCAGTAGAACAATGGTGGGCGACTGGTCATCATGACCGCGTGCATCAAGTTGCTATCATGCTCGACCACTTCCGCAAACGCCGCGAAATCGCGCGCCAACAGCGCCTCACGACAAACGCGCAGGCGTTCTTCCGCGCCTGCCACGCGCGCCGCTTGCAGATCGCTGGTGAGCGCCGATGTATGCCCGGCTGACGAACCCACCGCTTTATGCGCCGTGCTGACCACCGCGATCACATCGACTAAATCCCAGTGATCGGGCGCGGCGATGCTTTCCGCGAACGACGAGGCATGATCGCCACCTTTGTGCCACTCGACAAAGCCCGTCGGCACGGAGCGCGACGCCGAACCCGATCCTAAGCGTGCCAGCGTGGTTAATTCGCTTTCGCTCACGTCCGCGCTCGCTGCCGCGACACCTGCGACCGTCAGCGCCGCGAACGCCGCCGCCGATGATGCAATGCCCGCCCCCATTGGAAAATTATTGCGCGACTCGACTTCCGCCCGTTTAGTGATGCCGATACGTTCGCGCAAGCGATCCAGATGCGATGAAACGCGCGCTAGCGCCGCGTCATCGGCAAGCGCGCCGTTGAGCGTCAACGCATCGTCGGACAAATCATCACGCCACGTCACGCGAGTTTCAGCATACAATCCGTCGAGATTCATGCTCAGCGATCCGTTGACGGGCAGACGTAAACTGTCGTCGGCATTGCCCCAATACTTGATAAACGCGATATTGGCATTCGCCCGCGCTGTAGCTGTTTTACTCATTATTTTTCCATCCGCTTGGTATAATGCACTCGCTCAAGGAGATCGATCACTATGCAGGCACAAGCGATCAGCGCGCCCGCCAAAATCATCTTATTCGGTGAACACGCCGTTGTCTACGGCAAGCCCGCGATTGCCGCGCCGGTTTCAGCGGTGCGCGCCTATGCCAGTTTTGCCCCCAACCCTGAAGGTGAACGCGGTTTGCGCGTCGTTGCGCGCGATCTGGGTGATGCGCTGCCGCGCGCCATCAACCCTGAAGCGGTCGATGATGCGATTGCGCTGACCGCGCGCCTGACCCTAGACGCGCTCGACGCTCAACCGCCCAATGTCACGATCACCATTCAATCGGATATTCCTATCGCCAGCGGCTTGGGCAGCGGATCAGCCGTTGCGACCGCTTTAGCGCGCGCGATCTGCGCGGCAGTCGAGCGCGATCTGCCGTTGGCAACGCTCAATCACATCATTTACGAGTCGGAAAAGATTCATCATGGCACGCCAAGCGGCATCGATAACACCGTGATCGTGTTCGAGCAGCCGATTTATTTTGTGCGCGAACAACCGATCCAGCCGATTACGTTCGGCGTGCCGCTTGACCTGTTGATCGCGGATACAGGCATCAGCGCTTCAACGCGCGTCGCCATCGCAGATGTGCGCGCCTTCTATGACCGTGACCGCGATCATGCGGGTCGCCTCATCGACTCGATTGGCGCTTTGGTGCGCGGCGCGCGGTTCGCGCTGAACATTGGCGATCTGGAACAAGTCGGCGGGTTGATGGTCGAAAATCATGCGCTGCTGCGCGAACTGACCGTCTCATCACCCGAATTGGATCGCTTGGTCGATGCCGCGCTCAGCGTTGGCGCTTTAGGCGCCAAACTTTCCGGCGGCGGGCGCGGCGGCAACATGATCGCGCTGGTCACGCCTGACACGCGCGCTGCGGTCGAAGCCGCCTTAACCAATGCAGGCGCGGCGCGCCTCTTGCACACGGAGATCGCGTAAATGCTGGTGCTGCTCAAACTTGGCGGTTCGCTGATTACCGATAAGCGCGCCGAAAACATCTATCGCCCAGCAGCAGTCGAACAAGCTGCCGCTGCTATTCGTGCGTTGCGCGCCGCTCACCCTGATCTGCAACTGGTGATCGGTCACGGTAGCGGATCATTCGGGCATGTCGCGGCGCACCGTCACGGCACGATGGACGGCGTTCACACGCCGGATCAATGGCGCGGCTTTGCCGAAGTTGCGTTCGCGGCGTCGGAACTCAGTCACTTGGTCACGCGCACGCTGCGCGCCGCTGATCTGCCCGTGCTTCGTTTGCAACCTTCGGCCTCGTCGCGATCCAGCGCGGGCGAACTGGACTATCTCGCGCTCGAACCGCTGCAAACTGCGCTAGCAAACCAGCTCATCCCGCTGATTCATGGTGATGTTTCGTTCGATACCCTGCGCGGCGGCACGATCAACAGCACGGAAGCGCTATTTTTTTACGTGGCGCGGCATTTACCAGTAGCGTTTATTCTGATCGTCGGTGATGTCGATGGCGTTTACGATCAGGACAAGCGCGTGATTCCGCGCATTACACCGTCTACGCTCGATCAATTCGCATCGGCGCTTGGCGGTTCAGCCGGAACGGATGTCACAGGCGGAATGCGTGGCAAAGTCGAGAGCATGATCGCGCTGGTGCGCGCGCAGCCCAACTTACGCATCCGCATTTTCAACACGCTTGCGCCAGATCAATTTGCGCGTGCGCTCGCTGATCACACCGATTTCGGTACGCTGATCAACGCTGACGATTGATCGCGCGGTTGACTAACCACACCACCAGTGTAATCCCCACGCCGGGCGGAATCGCCACCCACGGCGCGGCGCGAAACACCTGCCGACCTTCGTAGAGCATCCCACCCCAATCGGGGATCGCGGTGTTGCCGCCAAAGCCAAGAAAGATCAGCGCGGCGGCGTTGAGGATGGCATAAGCAAACACCACGCCGGCATAACTGATCAGCAGCGGCAGTACATTGGGCAGCACATGCGCGATCATGATCCGACCCGTGCGTGCGCCCAAACTGCGCGCCGCCGTCACGTATTCCCTTGCCAACACACCACGCCCTGCCGTGACCACCACGCGCGCGGTCGGCGCGATC
>JBGSRB010000627.1:0-6097 GCA_041737735.1 Anaerolineae bacterium
ATCGGCGCGCTGTTCGTCCTCACAGCGGCTCAACCCCTCTGGGGCGCGGCGCATGTCGGGTTTGCGGCAGCAACATGGGCGCTGCTCGTCGCTTTAAGCGTAGTTGAATCGCTTCATAATCGTGAGGGTGCAGAATTGGAAAATCAATGGCAACAACCAAAATCGAGCGTCGTGGCGGGTTAAACAAACCCATCACTTATAACGATGTGTTGCGCGCATATCTCGAACTGACCAAGCCGCGCATCGTCATTTTGCTGCTGTTCACCACCGTTACAGCGATGGTGATCGCGGCGCCAACCTCGCTCGACCCGGGCATTTTGATCGCCACGCTGATCGGCGGCGCATTCTCGGCGGCGGGTTCCAGTGTGATCAACCAGTATTATGACCGTGACATGGACGCGCAGATGACGCGCACCGCGCGCCGTCCGATTCCGTCGGGGCGCATCGGCGCGACCAACGCGCTGATTTTTGGCGCACTGCTGATTCTGTGGTCAACGCTGATTCTCGGCGTATTCGTCAATTGGCTGGCGGCGGGTTTGGCGTTCGCAGGCGCGGTCTATTATGTGGTGATCTACACGATCATTCTCAAGCGCAACACTGTGCTGAACATCCTGATCGGCGGCGGCGCGGGCGCGATGCCTGTGCTGGTCGGGTGGGCGGCGGCAACCGGAACGCTGAGTTATGAGGCGTTCATCCTGTTCGCCATCGTCTTTTACTGGACGCCACCGCACAGTTGGGCGCTGGCGCTGCTGGTCAACAGCGATTACACGCGCGCCAACGTTCCGATGATGCCGGTCGCGCGCGGCGAAGAAGTCACGCGGCGGCAGATTTTGTACTACGCGATTTTGCTGCTCGTGGTCAGCCTGTTACCGACCGCGTTCGGGTTTTTGGGGCTGGTCTACGGCGCGATCGCGCTGCTGCTCGGCTTGGGCTTGATCCGCGAGTCGATCAAGCTGATTCAGTTGAAAACGGGTGCGGCGGCGCGCAGCACGTATAAATTCTCGACGGCGTATCTCGCCTTTTTGTTTCTGGCGATGATCGTCGATAAGGTGATTTAACCTGCATCAGGAAACCACATCCCTATGACGCAAGCTGCACCATCTCCACGCAAAAACAGGATCAGCCCGGCAGTCATCGTCGTCGTGGTGCTGCTGGTGCTGGTTTCCGGCTTTTTCGTGATCGAACTGCTCACGTTTGACCCGACCAGCGAAGGCGCGGAAGCCGTTTCGGAGATCGCCTATCGCACCGAAGTGGAGCGCCTGCTGGCAATGGCTCAGCCGGAAAACGCCGAGCGCTGGTTAGAGGTGTATGGCTGCACAGCGTGCCATGTGATCGGCGCGGTCAACAACATCGCGCCTGCCTTCGCTGGCGTGGGCGCACGCGCCGCTGATCGACGCCCACCGATGCCCGCTGACGCTTACATTTACGAGTCGATTGTGCATCCGGGCGCGTACGTGGTCGATGGCTATCCCAACTCGATGATTGCGAATCTGGCGGAGCGCATAAGCGATCAAGAACTGGCGGATATGGTGGCGTATCTGCTAGAGCAGTGATTTAGCGCAATCTTTGTTGTAGGGCGGAGACATAACTCCGCCCCGACGATCTCGCCTCAATACTTGGTGAGATAACGCTCGATCTCCCACGCGGTGACCTGCTGATTGTATTCTTCGAGTTCCTGCCGCTTGACCGCGATGTAACGGTCGCTGATGTAGGGTCCTAACGCGCTCATGATCACGTCGTTTTGCATGAGGGCGTCGAGCGCTTCATCAAGCGATGTGGGCAGCGTCTCAAGCTGACGCTGACGCACGCGATCCTGCCGCACCAGCGTGCCTTCAAAAGCGTCATCAAGCGACATGCGCTGACGAATACCATCCAAGCCCGCCGCCAGCATGACCGCCGTCGCCAGATAGGGATTCGCGCTCGGATCAGGGCAGCGCAGTTCGATGCGCGTGTGGTTCTCTTTACCGGGCGTGATATACGGCACACGGATCACGGCTGCGCCCGCGCGGTTGACATGCGCCCACGTCACATATTTGGGCGCTTCAAAGCTGACCGCCAGCCGCTTATACGAGTTGACCAGCGGCGCAAGCACGGCGGTCATGGCGCGAGCGTGACATAACTGTCCGGCGAGAAACCACTGCGCCACTTCCGACAAGCCGTATTCATGATCGCTATTGGCGAAAACATTTTCATCCGTGGTGAGGTCGTGCAGGCTTTGATGCGTGTGCATCCCTGAGCCGGGCAGATTCATCGACGGACGCGGCATAAACGTGCAGTGTAAGCCGTTGTGCTGCGCCACCGTCTTGAGCGCCACACGCGCCGTGAGCAGATGATCGGCCGACACCAGCGCATGACTATAGTCGAAGTCGATTTCGTGCTGCCCTGCGCCGATCTCGTTATGACCGGAATCCACGCGAATATTGAGCGCCAGCAGCGCAGCGATCATCTTGCGGCGCAACGTTTGCGAGTGATCGTTGGAGATGTCGAAGTAGCCGCTGTCGTCATAGGGTTGCATCGGCAAAACGCCGCCCTCAGCATGACGACGGAACAGGAAAAATTCTAGTTCCATGCCCGTTTTGAAGCCATAACCGAGTTCGGCGGCTTCATCCAACACGCGGCGCAGCACATTGCGCGGATCACCGATGAAGGGATCGCCGTTGACCGTATAGACCGAACAGATCAGGCGTCCGGTCGCGCCGTCGCTTTTGTCCCACGGCAGCACGGTGAAGGTATCCAGATCAGGACGCAGCACCATGTCGCTTTCCGCGACACGCGCAAATCCTTCGATGGATGATCCGTCGAAGTGCATCCCGTTATCCAGCACCGCTTGAAGCTGGGTCGTGGGAATGGTCACGCTTTTGACCACCCCGGTGATGTCGGTGAACCACAACACGACGAAGCGCACATCGTGTTGTTCGACTTCGGCTAAAACATCTTCTTGTGTTCGCATAGGATACGATCTCGTATCGGTCATAGTTTGCCCTTTATTCACAGTGTATCCAGCGCACAGCAGCGCAGGCTATAGCAATCCTAGCTATAAAAGTATTTTCGCACATTGTGGGACTAATCCAAGCGGTGCTTGCTGGCAGCGTCAGCGTTCGCGCTTGTCAGCGTTCGCGCTTGTCAACGTTCTCCGCGGATGTGACCGAGCAGCGCATCAAGGGCATAGAGATAGCCACGCCACCCAAAGCCATACATGCCGCCGACGCAGACCGCCGCGATCAGCGAGACGTGGCGAAACGACTCGCGCGCGTGGATGTTCGATAGATGCACTTCGATCACGGGCAAGCTGATCGCGCTGATCGCGTCACGCAGCGCAACCGAGGTGTGCGTATACGCGCCGGGGTTGATGATCACGCCATCCGCCCAATTGCGCGCGACATGCAGCATGTCGATCAGCGCGCCTTCGTGATTGGATTGATCGGCGCGCAGTTCGGCTTTGCCCGCGCGGGCGTGGGCTTCAGCGCGCGCGTTGATCTGCTCAAGCGTCATGCTGCCGTAGATTTCCGGCTCGCGCGTGCCAAGCAGGTTGAGGTTGGGTCCGTGTAACAACAAGATTTTTTCGTTCATAAGCTGATTAAACCACTTTTGCAAACACGAGTGTAAAGGCGCGCCCGTGGCACGCCTTTACACAAACCGCGAAATTTTAGACGTTTATTGCGCGCAGCACTTACGCCCGCGCGTTCAGGCTTGCCACCGCCGGAATCAGATCGCGCCCGATGACTTCAAGCGGCGCAATTTCCGACGAGTTCGGCACATTCATAATCACATGATGCACGCCAATTTTCGCGAGGTCTTCGCACATTTCGACCAGATGCCCCGCGCCCTGCGCCGCATCGATCAGCGCTGTGCCAAGCACGGTGATCTCGATCTCGTTGAAATCGCGCTTGACCGCATCGCAGTGGCGCTTGATCACATCGATTTTGCCCTTGAGATACTCCAAGCGATCCTTGTAGGTATTGGTCATGCCGAAGAACATATTACAGGCATCGCCATATTGCGCGACAAACCGCAGCGTTTTCCGCTCGCCTTCGCCGCCGATCATGATCGGGGGGTGCGGTTTGCTCAAAGGTTGCGGGCTGCTGATCAATTCCGCCAGTTGATAATGCTTGCCATTGAACGCCGACACATCACCGCGCCACATTTGATGAATGATCTGCAAGGTTTCTTCGAGCTGCTCGAAGCGCGTCGCCAGCGGCGGAAACGGCACGCCTAAGCCGTGCGCTTCACGCTCATACCAGCCTGCGCCAATGCCGAGATAAGCGCGCCCGCCCGATAACACGTCGAGCGTGGTCACGATTTTGGCGAGCAAGCCGGGGTAGCGATAAAACGCGCCCGTGACCAGCAAGCCCAACTTGACGCGATCAGTGACGGCGGCGAGAAAGCCTTGCGTCGTGTAGCCTTCCAACATCGGATCAGTGGCGGGCTTGAACACTTCCATCTGGAAGTAATGATCCATCACCCATAAGCTGTAAAAGCCGCTGGCATCCGCTGTTTGCGCGATTTGCTTGAGCTTCGATCCGGTGTTCTCCGGTGTGCCGTCCCAATTGAATTCAATGACCTGTAACCCAATCCGCACGCTATATTCCTCCGTGAGTCGATTCGCCAAACTCTACTATACGCTAATTCAGCGATTCCAGCACACGGATCACGGCATCGCGCGCGACATGCTCGACGATCTCAACCTGACCGGGCGCGCGCAGCAGCACAAAGCGCGATCGTCCGCCCTGCCACTTCTTATCAGTTGACATGGCGGCGTAGATCGCGTCAGGGTCAAGCCCGATGCGCGCCGGCAAGCCATGATCGGTCACGATCTGCTCGACGCGCGCGACGGTGTGATCGTCGGTCATGCCCAGTTCACGCGAGAGACGCGCCGCCGCGATCAAGCCGACGCCAACCGCCATCCCGTGATTCCACGCATAGCCGCTGACCTGTTCGACCGCATGACCGAACGTGTGACCGAAATTGAGGTGCGCGCGCACGCCTTGCTCATACGGATCGGCTTGCACAACAGCGACTTTGACCTGCACCGCACGGGTGACTAAGGCTTCATCGTCGAGCGTGTCGAGCAGATCGAGCAGTTCGGGATCAGCGATCAGTCCATGCTTGATCACTTCCGCCATGCCGCAGCGCCGTTCGTGATCGGGCAAGGTCGCCAGCACAGCGGGATCGATCAGCACGGCGTCCGGCTGTTTGAACGCGCCGATCAAGTTCTTACCCCTGCGGCAGATCAACGCCGACCTTGCCGCCCACACTTGAATCGACCATCGCCAGCAGCGTTGTGGGCATTTGCACGAAACGCACGCCGCGCATGTAAGTTGCTGCCGCGAAGCCTGCCGCATCACCGACGACACCGCCGCCGAGCGCGATCACGGTCGAACTACGATCCAAGCCCGCGTCAATGAAAGCGTCATACAACCTGCGGATCGTGTCGAGCGTCTTGTATTGTTCACCATCGGGCATCGTGATGATCACAGCAGCGGGCAGGCGCGCGCGCAGCGCTTCAGCGTACAGCAGCGCGACAGTGGTGTTGGTGACGATGGCGCAGCGGCGATCCAAGCCGAACGCTGACGGATCGAAACTGGACAGTAAGCCGCGTGCGCTGTGGATCGAATAAGCGCCTTCGGGCGCGCTGACCGTGATCACGCGCGCCATAAGGCGATGATCTCGTGGGCGATCTGATCCGGGGTTTTTTCCTGCGTATCGACATGCACGGGCAGCAGCGCATACGCCGCGCGCCGCTTATCGAGCAACGCCGCCCAATCGCCCGCCAACGGACGATCATCCGCCAGCGCCAAGCGCGCGCCGATCACTTCGGGCGGTGCATTCAGGCAGACGACGAAGCCTGTTTCCAGCATTAAGCGGCGGTTATCGGCATCGACCAGCATCCCGCCGCCTGTAGCGATCACTAAGCCCAAGCGCGCGGCGAGATTAGCGCACACTTCGCGTTCCAGCGCACGGAAACCCGCTTCGCCATCGCGCTCGAAAATCTGCGGAATGGTCATGCCAGCGTGCGCGACAATCGCCTCATCGGTATCGACCAGCGGTCGATTGAGCAGTTCAGCCAAGCGCCTGCCGACGGTGGTCTTGCCCGCGC
>JBGSRB010000614.1:0-5176 GCA_041737735.1 Anaerolineae bacterium
CGCGGCGGCAGATCGCCATTGGTGAAGCCCGCCGACTGCCACGCGAAGCCGATCACGTGCCGATTGATCGATCCGTTGATCAGGCGCAAATGCTGATCGCTGTCAATCGGATAAGGCGGCGTGGTCTTAAGCTGATCAGGATTGCCGTAAATCCACAGCGTGGCGTAATCGTGACTCATGTAGACCTGCATCGCCTCATCACCGTGAAACGTCGCCAGCGGCACACCCGCCATGACGAAAACGATCAGCGCGATCAGGTAAGCGGCGTATAGAGCGCGGCGCGCGCCCATGCGGAAACGATGCGATGTGTTCATGCCGCCCATTCTACCAAAAATGCGCGCGCGCAATCGCCACTTGACACGCTCACAATTTCGCCGCATCATCATGCGTGAACAGCGATAATCGAGACAAGTACGTTGCATCCTCGATGCCACAGGGAGCCGCAGCCATAGACTGCAAGCGCGGCGCATCGACGCGACGGAAATTCACTCGGTTTGATGAGTAGAAGCCATGCTCACACGCTGGCGGGTGAAGGTGTGTTTGCGGCAAGCCACAAACACAATGTGTAGTCCGTCCGTAGGCGCGGCGTCAACGCGCGAATGAAGGTGGGTGTGCGAACACAATGTATGTTCGCATATCAAGCAGGGTGGTACCGCGTGAGCCTGATCGACGCTCGCGTCCCTGTGCGGAAGCACAACTAGGGGATGCGGGCGTTTTTTGTTGCCCGCATGACGCTAAACATGATCACTGCACACATGCTTATAGGGGAGAACGCACGCACATGCACGAACAACTCGAAACACTCCACGCCGAAGCCAGCGCCGCGCTGGACGCCATCACCACTGGCGAAGCCCTGCGCGCGTGGGAGATCAGGTATCTGGGTAAGAAAGGCGCGCTGACCGAGATCATGCGCGGCGTCGGCGGTTTGCCTGCTGAAGAACGCGCCGCGTTTGGCAAGCGCGCTAATGAAGTCAAGCAGGCGCTCAACGACGCCTTCGCCACGCGCGAAACGCTGGTCAAAGCGCAGGAACTCGCGCGCGATCTCGAAAGCGGCGAGATCGATGTGTCGCTGCCCGGTCGCGCGCAGCCCGTCGGCGGTTTGCACCCGTCCACGTCGATGCTGCGTCAGTTTTACGCGATCTGGGCGGAGATGGGCTTTCAGGTCTATCGCAGTCGTGATGTTGAGGACGACGAAACCAACTTCGGCTTGCTCAACATTCCGCCGCATCATCCCGCGCGCGATATGTGGGATACGTTCCACACCACCACGCCGGGCGTGATTTTGCGCACGCACACGTCACCGGGGCAGATTCGCGCCATGCGTGAGTTTGGCGAAAGCGGTTCGCAGCCGATCCGCGTGATTCTGCCGGGCATGTGCTATCGCTATGAGCAGGTGAGCGTGCGCAGCGAGATTCAGTTTAATCAGGTCGAAGGCTTGGCGATTGGCAAGCACATCACGCTGACCGACCTCAAAGGCACAATCGGTGAGTTCGCGCGGCGCATGTTCGGCGATGATAAAGCGGTGCGTTTCCGCAGTTCATACTTCCCGTTCACCGAGCCGAGCATGGAAGTCGATGTCGAATGTTTGCTGTGCGGCGGCGAAGGCTGCGCCATGTGCAAGTATTCGGGTTGGCTGGAGATCGCGGGCTGCGGCATGGTGCATCCGGTGGTGCTGGAAAACGGCGGCTATGATCCGCGCGTGTGGTCGGGCTTCGCTTTCGGCATGGGTCCCGAACGCATGATCAACCTGAAATATGGCGTGCGTGATATTCGCTATTATTGGGCGAATGATCAGCGCTTTCTGGAGCAGTTTTAGCGATGCCGATTCCGGCGCTGGCGTTTCTGGCGCAGTTGACGCACACAATGTTCGATTTGCTGCGCGATCGGCAAACGCGCAAACTGGTGCTGGCGGTGGTCATTGTCGTGGCGGCGGGTACATGGGTGTATCACCTGTTGGAAGGCTGGAGTCTGTTCGACTCGCTGTATTTCACCGTGATCACCCTGACCACCATCGGTTATGGCGATCTCAGCCCGCAGACCGACGCGGGTAAGCTGTTCACCATCGTCTATGTGCTGATCGGCTTAGGCTTGCTGGCAACGTTCATCTCGCTGGTGGCACAGCGCCAGCGGCTGGCGCTCGATAAAACCCAAGCGCCCACGCCGCCCGCGTCTACACCGATTCAGAACATTGGCACAGTGACCGAGACCATTCAGGATGATGAGGTACTGTGATGATTAAACCCGTGACTTACGAAGATGTGGTCAAGCTGGTGGATCGCTTGACGGTCGCTGATCGACATAAGCTGTTGGCGCACTTGAGTCAATCCACACCGCCAGAGGCGTTATCCACTGACGAATGGATGGCGAAATTTGCGGCTGTACGTGTGCGTGTTGCGCCGGGACCGCTCTTTTCAGATCGCCGTGAGGATTGGTATGACGACGACGGGCGCTAGAATTTTCTTCGACACCAATATTGTGCTGCGCTTGCTCAATCAAACGCTCAGCCAACACGATGAAGTAACGCTGTTGGTTGAGCGCGTCAAAGACCACTATGCCGAAATTTGGATCAGCCGTCAAGTGATGCGCGAATATTTAGTGCAAGTCACACGGACAGGTTTTTTAGATGAGCCGTTGTCAATCAGCACGATCAAAACGCACATAGCCACAATGGTTGAGACGTTCACCATCGCGGATGAAACCGAAGCCGTGACCGACATGCTGCTTGACTTACTGGCGACGTATCCAACGGGCGGCAAACAAATTCATGATGCCAATCTTGTAGCGACAATGTTGGTCAACCAAATTGACACGCTGCTCACGCTTAATGTGAGCGATTTACAGCGCTTCGCGGATCGCATTCGCGTGCTTTCGCTGGACTATCTCCAGCCTAATGACACCAACAAGGACGAACCCTAACATGCAAATTCCCCTTTCGTGGTTGCAAGAATTTGTCGAGATTGATATTCCCGTGGAGCTGCTGGCGGAGATCATGACCACCGCTGGCATGGAAGTGGCGCACCTCACCTATATTGGTGTGCCACAGCACAGCGTGGAAGGCGTGCGCTATCCGGTCAGCGATCATCTGGTGTGGGATCGCGCCAAGATCGTGCTAGGCGCGATCCGTGAGGTGCAGCCCCACCCCAACGCCGATCGCTTGGTGCTGGCACAGGTCGATTACGGCGCGGATCAACTGGAGCAGGTGGTCACGGGTGCGCCGAATCTGTTCGCCTACAAGGGACAAAGCGGCTTATCCCTGTGGACGGCGCTGGCGCTCGAAGGCGCGGAAGTGTGGGACGGTCACAGCGACGCCCCCAAGCGCATGATTCTCAAAGAGAAGGCGCTGCGCGGCATCCCCAACCGCAGCATGGTGTGCAGCGAGAAAGAACTGGGCATCAGCGACGAGCATGAAGGCATCATCCTCATGCACGCCGATCCCGGCAAAGCCCCCGGCACACCTTACGCCGATGTCATGGGCGATGTGCTGCTCGAAGTCGAGCTGACACCCAACTTGGCGCGCGCTTACAGTGTGTTGGGCATCGCGCGCGAGATCGCCGCGCTCTTGGGCAAGCCGCTGCGCGAACCGTCGTATGACTTCACCGCCGAAGGCGCGCCGCTGGCGGGTGCGGTGTCGCTGGAAATTCGCGCGCCCGAACTTAACCCGCGCTTCACGCTGGCGCTGCTGCGTGATACCAAGGTGCAGCCTTCGCCCGCATGGATGCAGCACCGTCTGCGCTTGGTCGGACAGCGCCCGATCAACAATATTGTCGATGTGACCAATTACATCACGTTCGAGATCGGGCAGCCCATGCACGCCTACGATTACGACAAGCTGCGCGCGCGCGCCGATGGCGGATCGCCCCACATTGTCACCCGTTTGGCGCGGCAGGGCGAGACTATGCGTACACTCGATGAAGTCGATCGCACCTTCGACGACTTCACGATTTTGGTCACGGATGCAGCGGGCGCGTTAGGCATCGGCGGCATCATCGGCGGCGCGGACACCGAGATCAGCGCCAGCACAACGAACGTCTTACTCGAAGCCGCCAACTGGAATTTCATCAACGCGCGGCGCAGCATGACCGCGCACAAGCTGACCACTGACGCGGGCGTGCGCTTCAGTCGCGGCGTGCATCCGTCGTGGGCGCTCAAGGGACTCGGACGCGGAATCGAACTCATGCGGCAGACGGGCGGCGGGCAGATCGCGCAGGGCGTGATCGATGAGTATCCGCTGCCGCCCGCGACGGTTGAAGTGGCGCTGCCTGTCAGTGAAATCGCGCGTATTCTCGGCGTGACCTTCACCGTGAGCGCAGCGGCGGACTTGCTGCGGCGCGGCGGCTTCACCGTGATCGAACACAGCGACGCCGTGCAGGTCACGGTTCCCGATACGCGCATGGACATCGGCACGGGCATCATCGGGCAAGCCGACCTAATCGAGGAAATCGGGCGCATCTACGGCTACAACAATGTGCCGGATACGATCATCGCGGACGCCATGCCCAAGCAGCGCTCCAACCCCACCGTTGAGCGCGAAGAATGGGCGCGCGATCTCCTGGTGGCGTTGGGCTTGCGCGAGAACATCAGCTATCGTCTGACCACGCCCGAACGCGAAGCGCTGATCGTGCCGCCGAACGCGGAGTCGTCGCTGCCGCGCGCGGGTTATGTCGAGCTGGCGAATCCGATTGCCGCCGATAAAACTGTGCTGCGCCATACGCTGCTGGCGAATCTGCTGACCAACGCACAGGCGAACGCCCGTTATCAGCAGCGGCAGGCGATTTTCGAGATCGGCGCGATCTATCTCAAGCGCGATGATGATCCGCTGCCCGACGAGCCGCGCCGCTTAGCCATCCTGCTGACGGGCGCGCGCGTCGTCGAAACATGGATCGACGGCGCGAATTTCGAGCCGCCGATCATGGATTTCTACGATCTCAAGGGCGTGATCGAAGGCTTGGTCACGGGCTTGCACGTCACCGCTGCGCGCTATGAACGCGCGGCGCACAGCACGTTTCATCCGGGACGGTCGGCGGCGCTGATCGTGGCGGGTGCGAACATCGGCGTGTTTGGCGAAGTGCATCCGCTGGTTGCCGAGCGCTTTGATCTGACGGATGCGCCCGTGCTGGCAGCCGAGTTCGATCTGGATCGGCTGCTGGACGCGGCGCAAACCATGCACAGCACGCTG
>JBGSRB010000012.1:0-7158 GCA_041737735.1 Anaerolineae bacterium
CGCGCACATCGCCGCGCATGTGCTGCCGTTGGTGCGGGCGCACGTGCATCCGTAAGCGCTATTGTCGCGCGCGCGTTTCTTGGCGTATAGTGGTGAAGCATTCGCCAACCATTCACGGAATCCGTATGATTTCTCGCAGCATCGTTCCTGCTCTGCTCACGCTCATCGTTTTGTTCGTGTCCGCTTGTACCACCGCACCCGATCCCGTTGTTGTCGTGCCGACGCTGGCGCTGTTGCCCACCACCACGCCCGCGCCCACACAAACTCTGATCGCGCCAACGCTGATCCCGCCTTCGGTGACTCCTTCAGTGACAGCAACGGACACACCGACGCGCATCCCCACTGACACCACGATCCCCACGCTGACCGACACAACCGCGCCAACCGCCGCGCCCGCCGAGACGGATACGCCGACGGCGATCCCGCCGATTCACATCAATGCGGCTGATCTCAACCCGCTGCCGCAGGGCGCGATCCCGACGCCGCTGATCCCCGCGCGCACGCTGCGTGCCTTGCCGCAAACACCAACGGCGACCGCAACGGAAACGCCCGCCGTTGATCCCACGCCGATCCACACGGGAACGCCGGGGATGCCGCTCATGCCCGCTGTGTGGGGCGATGCGTCGATCACGATCACGGATAATCGACTGGTCAATTTACGCGCTGCGCCCGCCCACGATGCGCCGCCCCTCGAAGCCCTCGCCAGCGGAACGAATGTCTTTTTGATCGGGCGTTCGTGGGATGATGAATGGCTGCAAGTGCGCTTGCTCGATGGGCGCGAAGGCTGGATTTACAACTTATATCTCGTGGTGTGGATCGACCCGAACCGCTTGATCGTCACACATTTGCGTCCGACCGAGCCGCCGCTGGCGCGCGTCGCGCTGGATACGTTTGCGTTGGGCGGGCATGTCATGAACCTGAACAGCAACGCCTTCAACACGGCACGCAGTGCGGGCATGGGGTGGATCAAGTATCAGCATCGTTATTTTGTCGGTCAGCGCCCGCAGGAAGTCGAGCCGTTGATCCGCATGGTGCATAATGCGGGCTTTCGACTGGTATTAGGCGTGGTCGGTGAACCGGGGCAGATTGCCAATGGCTTCGAGAGTTTCACCGCGTCGTATGCCGAGTTCGTCGGTGGTGTGGCGGCGTTGGGCGTGGACGCGCTCGAAATCTGGAACGAACCGAACATCGACCGCGAATGGCCGCGCGGCATGATTCACGGCGAGATGTATACGCGCTTGCTGGCGGCGTCGTACAACGCGATCAAGGCGCGCAACCCGAACACCATCGTGATCAGCGCCGCGCCCGCGCCCACGGGTTTTTTTGGTCCGGCGGGGTGCGGCGAAGGCGGTTGCAACGATGACATTTACCTCAAGCAGATGGCGTTCGCAGGCGCGATGAATTACCTCGACTGTGTGGGCATGCACCACAATGACGGCATTTTGTCCCCGCTGCAAACCAGCGGCGATCCGCGCGGCGATCATCCGACTTACTACTTGTCGCGCTTGATCGGGCGGGTTCCGAGTGAATTCAACAGTTACCCGATCTGCTTCACCGAGATCGGCTATCTCTCGCCTGAGGGCTACGGCGGTCTGCCCGGCAACTTCGCGTGGGCGCAGCGCACCACCGCGAGTCAGCAGGCGCAGTGGCTGGCTGAAGCTGTCGATGTGCTGCGATCCAGCGGGCGCGTGCAGATGATGATCGTGTGGAACATTGATTTTACGGTGTATAACGCTAACGATCCGATGGCGGGTTATGCGATCCTGCGACCGGGTGGTGTGTGTCTCGCGTGTGAACTGTTGGCGGCGCGGCGCTGAGGATCACAATTCGCAAGCCGCCGAGAATGACGTACAATCAGGCGCATAAACCGCCAATTTACCAACGCAAAGGATGTGATCGTGAGCAAACCGATTATTGCCGTTCTGCAAGGCGATCAAACCGGACAAGAACTGCTCGAAGAAGGGCTGCGCGTCCTTGATCCTGCGGTGACGCGCTTCGATGTCGAGTTCAAACCCTTCGATCTTTCGCTGGAAAACCGACGCGCTACGCGCAATCAAGTGGTGCATGATGCCGCCGCTGTGATCAATCAAACGGGTTATGGCATCAAAGCCGCGACGATCACACCCGAATCGTCCGATGATGTGGGCAGTCCCAACGCGCTGCTGCGTGAATTGATCAACGGGCAGGTGATCTTACGCACCGGACGGCGGATTCCGGCGGTGCGTCCGTTGGCGGGCGTGTATGCGCCGATCTCGGTCGTGCGGATGGCGGTCGAAGATGCTTACGGCGCGAAAGAGTGGCGCGAAGGCGAAGGACTCGATGAAGTCGCCTATGCCACGCGCAAGCTGTCGCGCCGCCTCTGTCGCGCGGTCGCGGAGTTCACCTTCCGCTATGCGCGGCGCAACGGCGCGAAGGTGTTCGGCGGACCCAAATACACGGTCAGCGCGACCTATGAGGGCATCTTCAAAGAAGAACTCGATCACGCCGCCGAACGCTATCCCGATGTGCGCTACGATCCGCAGTTGATCGACGCCACTTATGCGCTGCTGCTGGAGACGACGGGCGAAGCGCTGGTCATTCCCGCGCTCAACCGCGACGGTGACAGCCTGAGCGACTTGGTGCTGAAGATGTTCGGCAGCATCGCGGGCGCGGAGTCGGTGATCCTGTCGATGGATGAAGAATTTCAGATCAAAACGGTGCTGACCGAAGCGCCGCACGGCACAGCGCCCAGTCTCGAAGGCAAGAATATCGCCAACCCGATGGCGATGATCCTCGCGGGCGCGGCGCTGCTGCGTTATGTGCGCGACGATGCCGCCACGCGCGCCAGTCGCGCCATTTACGAAGCGGTGCTGGAAACGGTCAATGACGGGATTCGCACGCCCGATCTGGGTGGGCAAGCGTCCACGACCGATTACACCAATGAAGTGATCCGCCGCGTGCGCGGCAAGCTCGATGTGTGGGATGCGTTAGGCGAATAAGCGCGCGCCTGCGCTGTATGTAAGGACGAACCGATGCGTAAATTACTCGGCAACCTGCTGGTGATCATCGTGGTCGTACTGATCACTGTTGGTATATTGCTGTTTGCCGCCAGCAGCGGCTTGATCCCCGGCATCGGCACGACCAGCACCAACATCACTGTGATTCTCGACAGCGTGGAACAGCTTTCCGCGCTGACGACGACGCGCTACAACTTCGCCAGCCTCGTCACATCAACGCGCGATATGCCGCCGCTGCTGCAACTGTTGTATGGGCAGCGGCAGGTGTTGATCGCGGTTGGTCATGTGACGGCGGGCATTGATCTGGCGCAGTTGACCGATCAGGATATTACGCAGGAGGGCGACACGCTCACGCTTCGTTTACCTGCGCCGCAGTTGTTCGATTGTTTCTTGAACGAGGGCGACTCGTACATCGCGGAAAGCACGAGCGGCGTGTTCGCTGGCACTGCCAGCAATCTGAACGAAGCCGCGCGCCGCTTCGCTGTGCAGCAGTTCCGTGATTCGGCATTGGAGGCGGGCATTCTGGCGGAGGTGCGCGCGCAGGCGCAAACGGCGCTCGGACAATTCCTTACGCTGGTCAATCTGCCGGGCGTCCGCAGGCTGAACTTTACCTTTAACGACGCCGAACTCACGCTGCCGGACACCTGCCAATGATCGATCCGCAGCTTGATCACGATGTTGAGCAGCTCTGGTCGCTGCTGTTCGGCTTGGTGCTGGCGGGCGAGAATCTGCTGTCGCGCATGGTCAGCGCGCATGGACTGACCACGCCGCAATTTTACGTTCTCAAAACGCTGACCGAGCGCGGTGGCAGCGTCGCTATCGGGCAGATTGCCGACGCGCACGGCTTGACCAACGCCACCATGACCGGCTTGGTCAAGCGGCTGGAGCTGCAAACGCCGCCGCTGGTGCGCCGCGCCATCAATCAGCATGATCGTCGTTCGATCACGGTGACGCTGACCGAAGCGGGCGCTGCGCGCTATGTCGCCGTGCAGGCGGCGCTGATCACGCAGATTCGCATGGTGATCGGCGTGATTCCCGCGGACGAACGCGCGGCGATCCTCACGCAGCTCACGCGCTATTCGGGCTTGATTACGGCGTCGCTCGTGGGGGAATAATGCTGATGCGTGGCGCTTTAATCATACTTGCACTATCATGATCGCATGATCACGCCCAACCCCTACCACGACGGCGATTCGCCTCAGTTTGAGAACGCTCCGTTTGCCGGACGGCGCGAAGCGTTCAATCGCCTCTATGCGCTGCTTTCAAGCGCGGATCGCAGTCATGGCATGATCATCACGGGGCGGCGGCGCGTGGGTAAAACCGCGCTGTTGTATAACGCCGCTGCCGCCTTCCAAGAGACGATCATCACCGTGATCCGCCTGTCGCCCGCCGACACCACCGATGAAACCGCGCTGCTGTTGGCGCTGGCGCGCGCGCTGACGCATGAATTGATCGAGCGCGGTTTCACGCTCAGCCGTTTGACGCAGGTTGATCCGCCGGGCGATGATGTGCGCGTGTGGTTCACCGATGTCTTTCTGCCGCCGATGATCGGTGCGGCGCGCGCCCAGCGTAAACTGGTGATCGCGCTCGACGACGCCGATCATTTGCTACACGCGCAAACCGAAGGCACACTCGGCGCTGATCTGTTCTTCTATCTCGATGCGGTCACGCGGCGCTTTCCGTCGTTGTATATCATGTTTACGCTCAGCGTCGATCATGAGGACGATGTGTTCAAATTCGCGCCGCTGGTCAGCGCGGGTGATGTGCTGCGTTTGAGCGTGCTGGCGCAGGATGAGGTGATCTGGTTGCTGCGCGAACCCGTGCGCGAACAGTATACGCTGCCTGACGACAGCGCGCAGTTCGCCTATGATCTCACAGGTGGCGAGCCGAATCTGGTGCAGCGCTTCGGCTATCACCTGTTCGAGCGCTGGCGCATGTTCGCCCAGATCGAGACGATCTCGACCGACATGATCCGCCAGACCGCGCCCGACGTCTATCTCGCGGCGGAGTTCGACTTCCGCGATCAATGGGAACAATTGAAGGCGAACGAGCGCATCGTGTTGAGCGCGATCAGTCAGATGGTGTATAACGATCCGCAAGGGCGCGGCGATGCCGCAGCGGTGCAGCGCTGGCTGACGGAAAGCGATACGCCGCTTGATCTGACGGGGGTGCGCGCCGCTGTGCGCGGGTTGGAGTTCCGCGAGATCGTGCAATCCACGCCGGACGGCATCGCGCTCACCGCGGATTTGCTGCATATGTGGCTGCGCGAACATGCCCGTCCCAACACGCTGATCAAGCCGCCACCGCGCGCCGCTGAAACTCAAATCGGTGCGGCGCGCACGCCGCAGCAGCGCAGCATCCCGCGCCGCGCGCTGCTGATCTTGGCGGTGTTGTTCGTGATCGTCGTGATCCTGAACATCATCGCGCAGGCGTGGGTGAGCAGTGTGCCGCCTGTGGATGATCCGCTGGTGCAGCCGACTGTCCCGCTGGTGATCCCGCTGGATGATCTCGAGTAGGTACGGGCGTTATTTTTCTGCTTGATTCCAAAAAATTAGCGCCATTTTCAGGGTCACAGGCAGATTGTTCGTGTGCTATATTCATGTTATGGTTTAAATTGCAGACTTATAATGTGAAGGTCGAGGTTTCTTCTTGCAACACCAAATCGCTTTATTCATCGATGCTGAAAATGTATCGTACCGCGATTTTCCGCGTATTCTGGAAAGTATTCCCCGGCTTAATGGTCAACTTGTGTTGCGGGCAATCTATGGCGATTGGGACCAACCTAACTTACAAAAATGGCGCGAACTTGCCGAACAGCGGCAGTTCAAAATACGCAACCAGTCCAACCCATCCAAAACCAAAAACTCAACCGATATGAAGTTGATTATGGATGCGATGGAAGTGTTATATCGCGCCAACATCGATATTTTTTGCTTTGTGACCAATGATGCTGATTATATTCCGCTGTGCGATAAGTTGCGCGAAGCAAAGAAATACGTCGTCGGCATGGGCTACAGTCACAACGCCTCCGAAGCCTTGATCCGCGCCTGCGATCAATTTATGTTTATTGGCACGGGCGAATCCGTGATTGAAGCGAATCAACTGCTGCCGCTGATTGAGCCAGTTGTTCCGCCGCCGCCCGTATCGCCGCCAAACCCTGCTGCTGCTGAAGCTGACGCGCGCAAACGGCTTGCCGACCAAATGGCAGTGCAAGCCTTGTTGAAAAAAGCTTTCGCCCAAGCGACCGCGCTGGACGCGAACGGTTGGATCAGTTTATCGGCGCTTGGCACGACATTGCGCGAAGTCCAAGCTGATTTCAGTGCGCCAAAATATGGTTATGCTACATTGACCAATCTGCTGGAAAGTATGCCTGATGTCGTCGAACTGCACACCAATGGCAGCGGCAAAACCGCGCGGCTTAAGGGCTATACTCCGCCCAAACCCAAACAACCAAGCGCGCTCAAAACAGCTTCAACTGCGCCAGCGCAAGAGTTGAAAAAACTGATTACCGCAGGCTTTGATCAAGCCACGGCGAAGGATGCCGAAGGTTGGGTTACGCTGTCAACACTTGGTTCAGCACTGCGCCAAGTGCGCCCCGGTTTTACCAGCAATGCCCACGGACACAGCACGCTCATCAAGCTCTTAAAGACGATGCCTGATTTGGTCGAGCTTCGGAAAAAGGGCGGGGCAGATTCAGCACGAATTAAAAAGTGACCAACCTGTCTGTAGGCGTTCGCCGTAAGCCAATCTTTAGGCGGCGTTAAGGTTGATCGGGTATAACGAAAGCACTTATCCACACCCGACTACGGAATACGCATGATCGCCCAACCCATCACCCATCTGCGCGAACATCCCCGCATCTACGCCCTGATCGCCGCGTGGGTGCTGGCGATGGTCAGCCTGCCGATCCAGCGCTGGATCGCGGGCGACGACATTCTGCCCCGTGGCATCACGCTTGGCGTCGTGCTGCAAGTGATCGCCGTGCTGGTGATCGTCGGTATGGCGTGGGGCGTGCGCCGCACCGCGATTATGACGCTGACGATCATGCTGATCGCGTGGGGTGTCGAGTTCATCGGGCATACGACCGGCTTCCCCTTTGGCGATTATGCCTACACCGACCGTTTGCAGCCGCAGATCGGCGGCGTGCCGCTGCTGATCCCGC
>JBGSRB010000040.1:0-4998 GCA_041737735.1 Anaerolineae bacterium
CAGCCGCGACGCTGAATTTCTCGCTGCCGCCCCTGTTTGGTTCGCGCGCGCTGACTTCGGGCTTCACGCCTGATCCGTCAACGATTCCGGTGGTCGGCGTGCCGTCAGTCGATGTCAGCTATCTGGGCGGCGGCTGCCGGGGTTTCACCACCACCGCGCCGACCTTCAGCGTGCAGTATACGTCGGGTTCATTCACGCTGCTGCGCTTCTATTTCGTCGGCAGTGGCGACCCGGTGATGGTGGTCAACAATCCAAGTGGCGGCTACTCGTGCAACGATGACAGCTTCGGCACGTTAAACCCGGCGATTTCATTCAACAACCCCGCCAGTGGACGTTATGACATCTGGGTGGGATCGCTGCGCGCGGGCGAAACCGCGACCGGAACGCTGTTCATCACCGAAATAGATGCTAATCGCCCGTAAATTCTAGGGCGTCACGGGTAGGGGGCGTGGCAGTGCTGCGCCCCCTACAACCAACGATAATTGACGACGTAAGATGCGCGCCGCGTGCGGTGTCAGGATTGGCAACACAGCACGAAACGGAGTTTTGAGGGCTGATTGGAAACGATGCGTTTCCGCCCAGCCCTGAGGACTTCGCCCAATGGCAGCCTCAAACGATGTTGGCGTAACCTAAGGAGATGAACATGGTCGCCCATCAATATCAGTACAAAGATAGACAGACGCCGGCATACTCGACGACAGGAGTTCGCGCGACCCACAAGAACGCGCCGACCATCCGCGTCGTACCGGCTTCGGCAGAGTACGCCGACGAGTTAACCGCGCTGGCTGGTTCAGCCTATGGTTTCACCCCCGATGTGGCGAGGCAGTGGTATCCGGCGAAGCAGTTCGTCGCGCGCATCCGCCACTACCCCGAAGGACAGATGATCGCTGTCGATAGCGCAAGCGGCAGAGTGCTTGGCTTCACCTCGGCTATGCGTTTCGACTTCGACCCGTCCACACCGTTCCTCGAAGACTGGGGAACCAGCACCGAATACGGTTGACTGACCACGCATAACCCGCGTGGACAGTGGATGTATGGTGTCGAGTCATTTGTACATCCCGAGTCTCAAGGTTTGGGTGTTGGCAGCAAACTGATGAACGCTCGCTTTGATCTGGCGCGCCGTGTCAACGTGCGCGGCATGATCGCGGGCAGCATGTTCATCGGCTATGCCGACGCGCACGCCGCCGAAGGCATCACCCCGGATGATTACATCCGTGAGGTGGTCGCGGGCGCGCGTTTCGACCCCAACTTGAGCAAGCAGCTTCATAAAGGCTTCCGGTTCTTAAATGTGATTCCGGAATACAGCTATGACCCACGCACCCATAATTACGCGGCGGCGATCATCTGGCAGAACCCGGATTATCAGCCTGTGTCAGCGGTGCAGCGCAGCGGGAAGATCATTTCCCCGCGCTTTGATGTCGCGCGCAGCACGCCGCGCAGCGCGACGGGGTTATAGGAGAACACGCGAAGCATCAGCCCATCATGGCTGTGGAGAGAGTTATAACGCCCGCACTGTGCAGCAGCGGGTGAAGATCGTAGGGGTTGGGTGCGCCCAACCCCTGCACCAACTTGACGACCTGTAACAATTGCATACGGAGTAAGCGCGCGAGCGCTCAAAGAGATCATGAACGCCGGAAGCGAATCTGGCAAACGCAGCAGCGACCGTAGTACCAGCGGACGCATCACCATCGTGCCGAGTTCACCCCGTTACGCCGAGCAAATGGAAAACTTATTACATCGTGTCTATGGCACGACGCCCGAAGACCCCGACGAAGTTTTCACCGCGCCTATGTTTCGCCATCATATGCACATTTTCCCTGAAGGGCAGTTCGTCGCGCTGGATGCCGGGCGCGTCGTCGGGCTGACCGTCAGTATGCGGATCGCGTTTGAGCCAAGCGCACCGTTCATGGGCAAATGGTGGACGCTGATCGGTGAGGGCTGGTTGACGCCGCATGATCCCGCCGCTGAGTGGATGTATGGCGTCGAAAGCGCGGTGCATCCCGATTATCGCGGGCAGGGCGTGGGCGGCAAGCTCATGGATGCGCGTTTCGACACCGCGAAGGCGCTTAATCTGCGCGGGATGGTGGCGGGCAGCGCCTTGATCGATTATTACCGTGTCGCGGATCACGTCAGCGCTGAGGATTACATCGCAGGGGTGGCGGCGGGGCATTATTTCGATACCAATTTGAGCAAGCAGATCAAGAAGGGTTTTCGCCCGATCAAGCCGATCCCCGGCTACGTGGTCGATCCGGAAACACGCGGCTATGGCGCGGTCATCATGTGGGATAACCCGCTGTATGATGCTGCGCGCGCGGTCGGCGTGCATGTGTTGCCGCGCCGCTATCGCATGAAGCGTCACGCGCCGCACGCGCTGCCGCCGTCCGCGTCGCTGTGATGCACTGGGGGGCGATATTCGTTATCGCCCCCCTCAGCGCCGCTAACCCGTGCTGGGTGTTTTCGTCGGCTGCGTGAAGATGATGCGTCCGGTTGGGCGGTTGATCAACTTGGTCACTTCGACGAAGATCGTGCGATCCATGTATTCGTGTCCATTTTCGACGATCACCATCGTGCCATCTTCGAGATAACCCACGCCCTGCCCCGGCTGATTGCCATCCTGAATCACGCGGATCGCAAAGGCTTCGCCGGGGATGTAGATCGAGCGCACCGCGTTCGCCAACTCGTTGATGTTCAGCACTTCCGCGCCCTGCGCCACCGCCACCTGATTGAGCGGATAATCAATCGTGACGATCGGCGCTTTCAGGCGCAGCGCCAGCACGATTAGTTTGTTATCGACTTCGGTCATGCCTTCGACATCATCCTCGATGATGCGAAAAGCGATACTCGCATCGCGTTGAAGATCGCCCAGTTTATCCAGCCCGCGCCGCCCGCGATTACGCCGCTGCGCGTCGGACGAATCCGCGACGCGATGCAGTTCACTGATCACGAACGCGGGAACGACGAGCGTACCGCCCACAAAACCCGTCTGCACGATGTCGACAATGCGCCCATCGATCAACACGCTCGTGTCGAGCAGCAGTTGACGCTCGCCCACCATCGCGCCGGTCAGCTTTTTGGGACGCACGCCCAGCCATTCCGCCATGAACACCCACACCTCGCGCGAGCGCACGCTGCCCAATGATGTGAGCAGATACGCCAGCACCAGCGCGATGATCACGGGCAGCAGCGTGCCAAACGGCGGATCGAGCAGCGCCAGCGGCACGCTCAACAGCACGCCGATCACCAGCGCGATCAGCAGCCCGATCAAGCTGGTGAACAACACTTCCATCGGCAGTTCGGTCACAAAGCGGCGCAGCGCGCGGATCGGGCGCGTGGTCAGCCACGGCGTCATGATCAGCCCGAACAGCACGCCCACCAATGAGAAGATGAACGAGACCGCCAGTTCCGGCAGTCCGAGCGATGACGACGCGATCACGCCTAAGCGCGCGCCCACCAACGCAAAGATGAACATGCCGATCATGCGGGCAGTGAAATCGACAGGCATAAGCATAATCTCCAACGAATGAATATGAATAAAGCCTTATGAATGGCAAAATAATAGCAGATAAACGCACGCAGTGGGGTTGTGCTGGCGCTTATAAAGCGCAGACACACGCCCGACGCGCTAAGTATAGGCAGGGGACTCACAGGCGGCAACGGTCAAGCGGTGGAGAAGCGTATAGCGCAAGTGGGTGATCCGGGATCAAAGCGGGGACGATGGTGTGGGTGCCGCAGAATACCGCACACTCCAGCATCGCCCCTTCTAACCCGCAGTTTATACCTGCTTTTTGAGCCAGCCCATCGCTTCGTCGGGATCAGTCGTGACCATAATTCGCACATTCATCTCGTAAAATGTTTGCACAAATTCATTCATATTCATGCGTCCGATAACGCTATCCGGCACGACCAACGCCCAAAATTTCCAGCCTGCGGCAATGGCATTGGGCAGCCAAACCGTGTTGACCCACTCGGCTTCTTCGTCGGTGTGCGCGCTGATGGCGCGATTATCCGACAGCCATTTCACCGCACCGTACTTCTTCAATAACTCAACGCCGGTGTTGAGCGCCTCTTGCAGCACCTTGCCGCCGATGGTGGCTTCATAACGGTGATGCACAATTTTGGTATCGGGATGGTAAAAAAGTTTCACATGTTGATTGTCAATAATCGTTTTGGTATTCATGTCTGGTGCGATCCTCAATGGTGAATAAGCAAGCGATTAATGAAAAGACATGGGCAAGCCCCTTCCTTTAATCATCGTAGCACGCAAAATAATGGACGAAGCCTTAAAATACGAAAACTTAAAGTAAATTTCACGGTTATCTTGTTATTGCTGCCACCTAAAACCAAATCAAAATGATGCGGGCAGCGGCGCACACCGCCCGCATCATACAGGCTTTAACCCTTGACGCCGCCAATCGCCAGACCGCCCACAATCCAGCGCTGGAAGCCGAAGAACAGCGCCATGATCGGGATCGAGATCAGGATCGACATCGCCGCGAATTTCTGCATATCCGGCGGCGCTTGATTGGCACCGCCCGCCATCGTCGCCAGCGCCATCGCCAGCGTGTAGCTTTCCGTGCGCCCCGTGAGGAAAATCCACGAGAGGATGAATTCCGTCCAGCCGTTCATGAAGCTGAACAAGATCACGATGGCGAACGCGGGCAGCGCCAGCGGAATCATGATGCGGAAGAATGTACCGATCAAGCCCGCGCCGTCGATCAGCGCCGCTTCTTCAAGTTCCTTCGGGATCGTGTCGAAATAACCCTTGAGATTCCAGATCGCAAACGGCAGCGCACCCGACGCGAACGCCAGCGCCAAGCCGAGCAGCGTGGTGCGTAAGGTTTGCGTCTGCGACAGATCAGCGCCGCTGATGCGCCCATTCAGCGCGATTGCCGTCAAGCCGATCAGCACCGAGAGGATCACCGCCCAACTCAACAGGCTGACCAAGCGCGGCGGCTCGACCACCGCACGCAAGGCGTAGACGACGCCCCACAGCACGCC
>JBGSRB010000061.1:0-2644 GCA_041737735.1 Anaerolineae bacterium
CTTCGGCGTGACTCAACGGCGCGGTGCGCGCGCTGATCGCCGCGTGATCGGTCGCGCGTGCGCCCAGTGACTTGAAGAACGCGCGCCGCTGCGCCAGTGCGTCAAGGAACGAGTCGTAATCATGCACAGTAATCCCGCTGACCGCGCTCAACGTGTCGATGTTGGTGCGCCAGTTTTCAGCATCGAGATTGATCACGGCATCGGGTCGAAACGTGGGGATCACGCGCCCGCCCCATCCCGACGCGCGGATTGCCTGATGATGATCGAGGGTGTCGGTAGCGGCGTCGGTGGTCGCCAGCACTTCGATGTTGAAGCGTTCGAACAGGCTGCGCGGGCGATATTCGGGCTGCGCGAGGCGATCCGCCAGCATATCGTAGATGATCGGCGCGTTGGCGCTGTTCAGCTTGAGATCGATGCCGAACACGTCGCGCAGTTCATCACGCAGCCAAATGCCGGTGGGCGTGGTATGGAACAAATGCCAATGATCAGCCACCAACTGCCAGATTTTACGGTGATCGGTTTCAACAGGAACGCCATCCTTAGATGGCGCACCGTCTTTGCGCGGAATGCCCACTTGCTCCAGCGCGATGCCCTGCGAGTACAACATGCGGAAGATGTAATGATCGGGAATGATCAACAGGTCAACGGGTGTTCCCCAGTCATAAGCGGGATCAGCCAACAGGCGCGGATCGACGTGTCCATGCGGACAGATCAGCGGCAAGCCGCGCACACGATCATATAACGCGCGGGCGATGTGGCGCTGCGCGGGATCAGGGGCGAACAGGTGATTGGAGGTCATGGGCTGCCTTTCGGAATGCGATCAGGTGCAGTTTTGCCGTGGATTGTACAACCTTAGCCCCTGCCCGTCATTTCAGCGCCCGCTTATTTGAGCGCGCGACCTTTCCACATGGGCGCGCCGCGCACATGCCACACCCACGCGCGGAACGCGATCACGGTCATCAACAGCGCCGAGATCGGCAGCAGCAGCGCGTCGATCAGCCGTTGGCGCGTGATCGCCGCCGTCAGCGCGCGTATGCTGATCGCCAGCAGCGTCAGCGCCAGCGGCAAAGCTGGATACCACGGACTCGGCGCGATCCAGCCCAACGCCAACCACACGGGCGGCACAATCAGGATCAGCCAGTGAAAGACGGTCGCCAGCAGCAGCGCGATCACACCGCCATACCCCGCCATGATGTTCTTGGCGTAACCATCGCGCACAGCACGCCAGCCGTCATACATGCGACAGGCAATCAAACCCGCCCCATCCGCCATGCGTAAGCGCAAGCCCGCCCGCTTGATCAGCCGCGCGAACGTAATATCTTCGATGATCGCCGCGCGCACCGCCTCATGCCCGCCCACGCGATCATACGCCGCGCGCCGAAACGCCAAACACTGCCCATTCGCCGCCGCCAGCGCCTCAAACGGCGTGTGATGCACGGCGGGCGCAGGCAGATAGCCTAAAATTACCCACGCCATCAACGGCACGATCAAGCGTTCGCCCCACGTGATCGTGATCTGCGTTGACCAGACCGTGAGTAAGTCGGCGTTGTGCTGTTCCATGTGTGCGATCAAAGCGCTGAGCGCGCGCGGCGTCCATTGGACATCGGCATCGGTGAACACCAGCACATCACCACGCGCGGCGCGGCTCAACTGCTGACACGCCCAATTTTTGCCGAACCATCCCGCAGGCAGCGGATCGCCGTTGATCACACGCACGCGCGGATCATCGTTCGCCGCCGCACGCGCGATCTCGCCTGTACCGTCGCTGCTGTTGTCGTCGAGCAGGATGATCTCGAAATGGGGGTAATCTTGCGCCAGCAGCGCGCGGATCGTCGTGGCGATCACGGCGGCTTCATTGCGCGCGGGGATGAGAACAGACACGAACGGCATAACCTCACCCGACGCAGCGCACAAACGCGGGAACGTCAACGCATTAATCACGGCGATCAGCGCGATCACGCACAAGGCGGTCGCGCTGAACATGAGCAACACTTCGATCATCATGATCGGGCAGGCAGCCGCCGTAAAATCCAGCCGCGCAAGCCGGGCGCTTGGCGCAAATCCGCGCGATACTTCCACAGGATCACGCTGAAATGGAGCAGCAGAATGGTCAACAGTACCGCGTCGGGGCGGATCAGCGCGTAATACACGCCCATACACACGGCGGTCAGCAGCACCGCCCACCCGCTGCGCTCGACCACCGCGAACCACACGCCCAAAATGATGCCGCCGAACATCGGCGCTTCATAGGCGGTCAGCGCGATCCATACGCCGCCCGTGACCGCCATCGCTTTGCCACCGCGAAAATTGAGGAAAGGTGAATAGGCGTGACCGATCACCGGAGCAAGCGCCACCGGAATCAGTTCCACGCCGTGAATGCCGACGATCCAATAAGCGATCCCGACCGGAATCACCCCCTTGAGGATGTCAAGCAGCAGCGCCAGCCCGCCGATCATGAAGCCGCCCGCGATCAGCACATTGGTCGCGCCGGGGTTGCCGTCGCCCACGTCGCGCACATCGCGCCTGAGCGCCAGCTTGCCCACCCAATACGCCAGCATCAGCGACCCGCTGAAGAAGCCGATCACCGTCCACAACAGCATCGGCACGATCATGATCGGCGGGCTTGCTGCACGGCTGCCAGCAG
>JBGSRB010000069.1:0-3536 GCA_041737735.1 Anaerolineae bacterium
CTGGTGCGCGCGGCGTCGTTGTGCGTCATGCGGAAGATCACCGTGCGCGAGTCGTCGTCGGGCGGCAGCGTCAGCGCGATTTCCGCGCCACTGTCGAACGCAAAATCGCGCGAATTGGCGCGCAATAGCACGCGGGCGGGCAGACGATCCCCCGTCGCCGGATCAATCGGAAACTGGATCGGGAACGCGGTCGAACGCGCATCACTCTTGTCGATCTCGTCGCCTGCCGCGGTCAGATCGGGCAGTTCGCCGCGCAGCCCTTCCGAATTAAGCAGCGAGATTTTCGCGCGCACTTCGGTCTCGCCACCCGCGCCCGTTTGCGCGGGCATGGCGGACTCCAATTTACGACGTTCGCTGGCGCTGGTGGTGGGCGCGACACTGGTATGCTGATTGATCGGCGTCGTCGCAATCTGCGGATTATCACGCGCGACGCGCAGCGCATTGACGAAGCCCGCGCGCAAATCGGCGCTTAAGCCCGCGCGCAAGTCTTCATATTGAATGTTCGCCAGCCGAAACCACACCTCACCCGTGTATAAGACCGGAAAGATCGGCTTTTTCAGGCGTTCGGCGTGCAGAATTTCGCGCTCGACCCAATCGGATTGCTCGGCTTCGGGCGACATGATCACAATGAACGCGAAACACGCTTCGATGCTCGCCGCAATCTGCTTAAGCCAGCGACTGCTCGGATCGATGCGCTGTTCATCCATCCACACCTCAAAGCCTGCTTCGTTCAGCAGGCGGCGCAGATGCCGCGCAAATTCAATATTTTGCTTACTGTAACTGATAAAAATGTGCGCCATACAAAACATTGTACCGCGCAAGCGCGTTTTTGCGTCAACGAATTGCCACAGGCTTAGAGTGGCAGCAGACGGCGTGAGCGTAAGTGTTATAATCGCTCCACGCATCGCCTGTGATCTCCACCCCTGAATTTGGGGGCAACTCACGCGCGTTTTGTTCGTAATATGGTGTGTCAATTGGATTGAAGTTAAAGGACACCCAACCATGATTCTCACCACCACCAACACGCTCGATGGCAAACCCGTTACTGAGTATCTCGGCATTGTGACGGGCGAAACGATCATGGGCGCGAACATCGTGCGCGACTTTATGGCGAGCATCACCGACGTGATCGGCGGGCGCGCCACCGCTTACGAGCGTTCGTTGACCGAAGCCAAGCAGATCGCTATGGATGAGATGACCCAGCACGCGCGCTCATTGGGCGCGGACGCGATCATCGGCATCGATCTGGATTTTGAAACCATCGGGCAAGGCAGCATGTTGATGGTCAGTGCCAGCGGCACCGCCGTGCGGCTGACCTAAGCGATCAGATCAGATGCGGGGGCGCGGCGCTGCGCCCCTTGCGCCGTCAGCAAAACTAAAGAAAAGCTAACATACTTAAGGATCACCGTGCCTTTACCCCACCGCATCACCCACCGCTGGCAGCGCTGGCGTTTATCGCTGCTGCTGGCGGCGGCATCACTGGTTGGCGGTTGCCTAGCGCCCGTCATGACATCACCCACGCCCCCCCGTGACGCCAGCGCTGAAGGCTGGACGCCGATCGCGCCCGGCTTGGAGCAGCGCACGCTGCAACCCCCCGATTCTGCGTTCACAACCCTCACCATTGTGCGTGTTGATCCGGCGCGTTACAGCTTCCGCGCGCATTATCGCCCCGGCGATCCCCTGACGCTGCAAGCTTGGCGCGACACCCTGCCCGATGCGGTCGCGTTCGTCAACACCAACTTTTTCACGCTTCAGAACACGATCACGGGTTTGCTGGTGGCGGATGGCGTCGTGCATGGACAGTCGTTCACGGATCGCGGCGGGATGCTGTTCGTGCAAAACGGACGTGTGGACGTGCGCTCGCTGATCGCGCAGCCTTATCGCGGTGAAGCACTCGAACAGGCGGTGCAGGCGTTCCCGATGCTGGTCACCGACGGACGCGCCGCCTACACCACCACGCGCGGCGATTCCCCCTCCCGACGCACAGCCGCCGCCATCGACAGCAACGGCAACTTGCTGCTGATCATCACCAGTTCGTTATTCGGCATTCGCCTTGCCGATTTCAGCACATTTCTAGCCACCAGCAATCTCGGCATTGTGAATGCCGTTAACCTTGACGGCGGCGGCTCGACCCTGCTGTACAGCGGGCGTTCGCAGATCATCTCGCGCGATCCCGTGCCGGCGATCTGGGCGGTGTATGCGCGCTGAATAAGCGCATGGTTGCGCTTGCGGGCTGCGATGGTATGATCTAGGTCGTGAAGTGGGCGGCGGCTGCGCGTCACCCATCGATGCCGCCCCGCAAATTCAGGACAGCACCGCATGAGCTATCTATTCGTCAGTTATTCCCGTTATGATCGGCAAAGTGACCCGACCATCAATCGATTGCTCGACGATCTGCGCGCGGCGGGCGTCAAGCTGTGGTTGATCCCCGACGACGCGCCCCCCGGCGACTGGCGCGAACTGGCGACGGAACGCATCATCGGCTCGGATGGGCTGCTCTATCTCTACAGTCGCGGACTCAAAAGCACGCCGCAGATTCGTCGCGAGATCACGGTGGCGCAGCGCTCCGGACAACCCGTGTACGTCGTCGGGCTAAATCAAGAGATCGCCGCGCAACTGCCTGAGATGATCACCGAGACAACATTCATTCCGCTGTATGCCGATTACGACGCGGGCTTGCAGGAATTGCTGCGAATCGTCACGCCGGATGTGCGCGGCAAGGCGCAGGTCGTCCCCGCCGCACCCAAGTCCAAGGGCTATGTGTTCATCAGTTATGCTGAGGAAAATACCGAGTTCGTCGAGACATTGCGCGCTTTTCTGCGTGAACGCAGCTACGGTTACTGGGATTATCAAGACAGCGACCGCAACTATCACACCCAGTTATTTCTCGAACTCGAAGAAGTGATCATCAACGCTGCCGCCACCATCAGCGTGATCTCGCCCGAATGGAAACGATCATCGTGGGCGGCGAAAGAGTTCTTGTTTTCCGAGGAAGTCGGCACGCCTGTGTTTCTGGTTATGGCGCGCCCGACGCCGCCAACACTGGTGATCGCGGGCGTGCCGTATATTGACTTCACGCAAAGCGCTGAGGCAGGCTTTGCCAAGCTCGACCGCGAACTGCGTAAAAAGGGATTGATCGAGTAGCTGAGTTAGCCCAAGGTTTATCGGAATGAGTTTTACAACCCCGCTGGCGCTGATTTTACTGGTCGCGCTGCCGCTGACCTGGTTCATCGGTTTTCCGCGCTTCGCCTATCGGCGCGGGCGTGATCTCGCCAGCTTGATTTTACGCACGCTGATTTTGCTGCTGCTGGTGCTGGCGCTGGCGGGCGCGCAAATCGTGCGCGCGGCGGATCGGCTGGCGGTGGTGTTTGTGGTCGATGTGTCGGACAGTGTGAACGCCAGTGCGCTGCCGGAAATGGAAACATATATCCGCGCGGCGCTCGACACGATGCGCCCCGATGATGAAGCGGCTGTCGTCGTGTTCGGCGGTGATGCGCTGGTCGAACGCCCGATGAGCAGCGCGCGCGAACTCGCGC
>JBGSRB010000634.1:0-13744 GCA_041737735.1 Anaerolineae bacterium
GTGTCAGCGTCAAGCTGCTGCGCGGAATGCCGACCAGCGCAATCGTTGCGTTCGCGCCATAACTGGCATCGGGCAGGGTATCGCTGAACCCTTCCAAGCCGCTGATGCGTGTGGTTTGAGCGCCGGGCGCTATCCAACTCAGGGTGATCGTTTGCGCGACGTACAGCACCACGCGCGGCGGATCGACCTCAAATGAGGTGATCGACAGCGGCGCGCTGACTTCAAAGGCGGCTGATTGTTCCGCGCGCTGGCTGCCCGCTTCCGCGATCAGTGTGATCGGGATCGTGCCGCTTAAGCCGTTGGTATCGACGGTGAACGATCCGCCGTTGTTCGGTTCGGCATCAACGTAGACTTCGCTGCCGTCGATCAGCAGGCGGACGCGCTCAGTCGCGCTGACCTGCCACGAGATCGTGAGGGGTTCGCCGCTGGTGACGACGTTTGGCATGATCTGCACGCCGCTGATAGCGGGATCAGCAGGGGCGGGACGCAGCAGCAGCAGCGCGCCGATCACGACCAGCACAGCGAGCGCCAAGGTTAACCCACTGAGCGCGAACGCCGCCCACGTGGGCAGTGGTGGTTTCTCGCGCACATGCACGCGCAGCGGAATGGTGAAGCCCGCCGCATCGCCTGAACGCGCGATCACGTCGAGGGTGTAGGCGCGCGGATCACCAAAGAAGCGGGTGCGCTGAGCTTTGACCTCACCTGTGAGGGTCATTCGCTGGTCAGGCGCTAACACAAAAGGTGTGTCGGGCAGCGTGACGATCAGATCGATGTCGTCGTTGAGATCGCGCGCGCTTAAACGCAGCGGCAGCGGGGCGCTGCCCTGATTATGCACATGCACGCGGAAACTTGCGCCCATGTCGATATGATCGCCATCCAGCGCGATGCCGAAGCCGTTGTAAGGCAGCACCGTTAGTAGCGTGTTCACGCTTATGGCTAAGGCGGGTTCGTCGATGGGCGTGGCGGTCACTTGCACACTGTAAGCGCCGGGCGCGCTGTCGCTGCGGCGGCGTGGGCGAAAGCTGATCACAGCGTCGGCGTGCTTATCCGGCGCGATTTCGACTTCGCTGCGGTCAATGCGCGCCCACTCTTTCGGAATGCCATTGACGTTCAAGCGGAAGCGGCGCGTTTGATCGCTTTTATTGGTGATGCGGATGTGCGCGTTGATGTGCGCGCCGGGTGAAATCGCCTGATTGGGACCGTCGATGGCGAGCGCGAAAGCAGTTTCGGCTTGCTCCATGCGCTGCGTGGCTTCATCAGGAATGCTGATCGGGCGCGTGGGGGCGTCATCGTAGAAGTGATAAATGAGGCGCAGATCGCCAATAGTGATTTCCTCACCCCCTAGCAGCGGGTGCGGCTGATTGGCGGGCAAGCGCATTCCGTCGATAAACGTGCCATTCACGGTGTCGAGATCAGCCAGCACTGTGACGCCGTTCTCATGGGTGAGCGTGGCGTGATAGCGCGAAAGCGTGGTGGTGTCCAACGGTATGCTGTTGCCGGTTGACCTTCCAATTGAGGTGGTCTTATCGGTCAGCGCATAGGTTTTGAAGCCCCCATCGGGGAAAAAAACGTCGAGTCGCCCGTAAGCCATAACGCCATCCTTTGATTGCTAGCGTGATTCTAGCAGTGTGTGGGCGGCTTTGGCAAAAGCGCAGGGTAAACGGGTGGATTCGGCGGTGAAATGCGCGCATAAAAACGGGGGGATCACTCGTGTGATCCCCCCGTTAATGCTAACTGCTGTTACGCTTGTTGTCGGTTTAGTATTCCGGCATCGGCGGGGTCGCCGGTGCGTTATGCTTCTCCGGCACGTCGGTAATCAGGACTTCGGTGGTGAGGATCATCGAGGCAATTGATGCCGCGTTTTCGACCGCACCGCGCGTGACCTTTGCGGGATCAGGGATGCCCGCAGCGATCATGTCGCCGTATTCATTGCTAATCACGTTGTAGCCGATGTTGTGATTGTTCTGCGCTGCCTGTTGGCGGCGGACTTCCTGAATGACGACCGCGCCATCGATGCCCGCATTGGCGGCGATCTTCTTCATTGGGGCTTCGAGCGCACGGCGCACAATCGTGACGCCGGTCTGCTCATCTTCGTGATCCATCTTCACGCTGTCGAGCGAGGCAACAGCGTTGATCAGCGCGACGCCGCCGCCGGGGACGATGCCTTCTTCAACTGCGGCGCGGGTGGCGCTCAGGGCGTCTTCCACGCGATGTTTCTTTTCCTTGAGTTCGGTTTCGGTGGCAGCGCCCACACGAATGACCGCCACACCACCGCTGAGCTTGGCAAGACGTTCTTGCAGCTTCTCGCGGTCATAATCGCTGGTGCTGAGTTCGATTTCCTTGCGGATTTCTTCGATGCGCCCCTTGATCGAGGCTTCATCGCCCGCACCATCAACAACAACGGTGTTATCCTTGGTGCTGACGACTTTCCCGGCGCGACCCAGGTCCTGGAGGGTGGTGGTTTCCAGCTTGCGACCGGTTTCTTCGCTGATGACCGTGCCGCCCGTCAACACCGCGATGTCGCGCAGCATGGCTTTGCGGCGATCACCGAAGCCGGGGGCTTTGACCGCCAGCACGTTGAGCATTCCGCGCAGCTTGTTCAGCACGAGGGTTGCCAGCGCTTCGCCGTCCACATCTTCACAGATGATCACGACTTCACGCTTGCCGATCTGCACCAGTTTTTCGAGCAGCGGCACGATGTCGGCGGCAGCGCTGACCTTCTTCTCGTAGATGAGAATGTAAGGCTCGCTGATGACCGCTTCCATCGCTTCCGGGTTGGTGATGAAGTAGGGGCTGATGTAGCCGCGATCAAACTGCATACCTTCAACGTATTCGGTCTCGAATTCCAGACCGCGCGATTCTTCAACCGTGACCACGCCGTCTTTGCCGACTTTGTCCATCACTTCAGCGATCAGGTTGCCGATTTCGCTGTCCTGCGCCGAAACGCTGGCGACGTTGGCGATCTCGTCACGGGTGCTGATGGGGGTGGCTTGCGACAGGATGTTGCGGGCAACAGCTTCAGCCGCCGCCATGATGCCGCGCTTGAGCAGCATCGGGTTCGCGCCAGCGGCGACGTTCTTCAGACCTTCGTTGACGATGGCTTGCGCCAGCACCGTTGCGGTCGTCGTGCCATCACCGGCGATGTCGTTGGTCTTGGTGGCGGCTTCCTTCAGAAGCTGCGCGCCCATGTTCTCAAACGGATCGTCGAGTTCGATTTCCTTCGCCACAGTCACGCCGTCATGGGTGACGGTGGGCGCGCCGAATTTCTTGTCGAGCGCAACGTTACGCCCCTTGGGGCCGAGCGTGGTGGCGACGGCTTCAGCGACTTTATCGACACCGCGTTGTAAGCCACGACGGGCTTCGTCACGGAAAATGAGTTGTTTAGCAGGCATGGTTTCACCTCAATGATTGATCGAATTGGGTAATGCTTGGGTCGTATAACGTGTGCTGCTGGTTGAACAAATCTGAAAATGATGACTGCTTACGCGCCGTCAACAATGCCCAGAACGTCGCTTTCCTTCATGATCAGCAGCTTCTTGCCTTCGAGCTTGACTTCGGTGCCGGCGTATTTGGCGAACAACACGGTGTTGCCCACCTGCACATCCATGGGAATGCGCTCGCCATCTTCATCGTAGCGCCCCGCACCCACCGCCAGCACTTTGCCCTGCTGCGGTTTCTCTTTGGCGGTTTCAGGCAGCACTAACATGCCGCCGGCAATCGTTTCCTCTTGTTCAATCGGCTCAACGATGATACGATCACCTAGTGGGCGAATATTAACGGACATAAATCCTCCTCAGGTCATGAACACTTCAGCATAGCGAAAGTGAGTTTAGCACTCTCACTCTTGGAGTGCTAAATTTATACGGAAACTATACTCCTCTCGGTTGGTTTAGTCAAGAGTTTTTAGCAAACTTCTGATGTGATTGCTAAACCATGCTGTTTTTGCCCTGACACCACCGCGCCCAACTTCGCCAGATTTGACCTGCTACAACCGCGTTTCTAATGCCCAATGATGGGGTTATAACAATTGAGATACATGCGCAGTTCGATTCTCGTGTGGAGATGACCGCATTATGAGTAACCTTTCGCAAACAGCGCCGATCGACGCGCCTTCCGACTATCAGCCCCAGTTTCCCTTGTGGGTGCGGCAGGTGCTGGCGCTTCTGATGATTTTGGTGGCGATCTGGGTGGGCAATTTGATCGCACCGGTGCTGCCGATGCTGACGATTGCTTTTTTGCTGGCATTTGTGATGTTTGTGCCAAGCCGCACATTAGCGCGGCGCACGCCCATTCCATATACGCTGTCGGTGCTGATCCTCTATATCGTGCTGATTTTGGCGATCATTTTGCTGGTGGTGTTGGTATCACCCGCCTTGATCGAAGGCACGAACGGTTTGATTGTCAGCTTGCAGAATGGACTTGTGCAGTTGGTGGAGATCATTCGTGCGCTTGACCCGCAAGAGGCGGTGTTCACCTTCTTCGACTTTGAGCTTGATCTCTCGGAATACGTAGTGCTTTTGCAAACCATTTTACAAACGAGTCAGGCACAAATTGACGAGATCATCAGCACGGGTGAAGTGCCGCTTGATCCTGAGGGGACCGGGGATGAACTTGAGGCGACGGGTGCTGAACCTGAGCCGATTTTAACGCCTGAAATTATCGATGAAACCCAGCCGAATGAACCGCTGCGGATTCAGCAGGCGCAGCTTACGGAATTGATCAACCTGATCTTGTCGTCGTTTGGTTCAGTCACGCGGACAGTGACGGCGACCATCACCAGCGTCACCGGCTTTTTCGGCAATCTGCTGTTGGCGATGTTCATCTCATTCCTGATTTTGCTCGATGTTCCGCGGATGCAGCGTTCGCTGTCGCGGTCGATTCCAGAGGTGTATCAGCGCGAGTTCGCCGTGCTGATTCGCAAAATCGTGCGCGTTTGGAACGGCTTCTTTCGCGGGCAGGTGTTCATTGGCTTTTTCATCGGCTTCATCACGTGGGTGCAGCTCACGGCGATGGGCATCTCGAATGCGTTTATTCTGGCAGTCATTGTCGGCACGATCTCGCTGATTCCGACCATCGGTGGCATCATCGCCATTATTCCATTGGGTTTGATCCCGTTGATTACAGGTTCGACCACCTTTCCCGAACTGCCCAACGGCATCGTCGCGTTGATCGTGGTGGGCGTGAATTTGGTCATTTCGCAGGTGATCTGGAATGTGATCGCGCCGAAGATTCTGGGTGATGCGCTTGATCTGCCGTTGGCAGTGATCATCATCGGTGTGTTTGTGGGCGCGGCGGTGGGCGGCATTTTGGGCGCGTTCCTCGTTGCGCCGATCATGGCAACGGGGCGGGTGCTGCTGGTGTATTTGTTCAACAAGATCAATCTGGTTGATCCATATCCCAATGAAGAAGCGCCGCTTACATTTCAGAGCGATCAATTTGAGTATATCGGCTGGACGTGGCGGCGTTCCCCCGCGCCGAAAAGTGAAGTGGTGGGCATCTCCAAGCCGACGAATGAGCAACCTGCTCGTTGAGAGGCACGAAACGCAAAACTTTTTGGCGCTGGGCGCGTAATAATGGTCATGATTGATAAACGCAGAGGGTAGAAAACATGACCATGTATGAGAAGGAAAAAAGCAAAACTCGCGCGGATTTAGCCGACGTGTTCACGCGCTTCATCGCGCTGGTCATCGACGGGATTATTCTCGGCATTATCAGCGGTGTGTTGACGGTGTTTGTGCGCGAGCCGGGCTTTGTGCTGAGCTTCTTGATCGGCGTGACGTATCATTGGTATTTCCTCACGCGCAATAATGGGCAAACGCTGGGCAAACAGTGGATGAGTATTCGCGTGGTGAAGCGCAACGGCGCGCCGCTGGAAACTGCCGATGTCGTGGTGCGCTATGGCGGCTATTGGCTCAATAGTTTCGTGTTGGGCATCGGCTGGATCTGGGCGCTGTTCGATGCGGATCGGCAGGGTTGGCATGATAAGTTGGCTGGCACGGTGGTTGTGCGGGCTTAATTTAGCGGTGTAGAGTAAGGGGCTTGATGCGCCTTGATAGCGTCAAGCCCCTGTCCCTGTGCTTAAAAACACGCACACTCAATCGCTGTGGGGTGTGGGCGTGGCGGCGATGTTATAGTGTGGGAAGGGTAGCGGATCGGGCAGCACGTCGAGGGCTTCGGCGCTAAACGTGTGACCGTTGATGCTCATGCCATCCAACAGGTCGGGCAGGCGGCTACGAATCAGGGCGGCGGCGCTGCTGGCGGCGCTAACGTTAAACACCACCAGTTGATGCGTTTGCGGCTCGGTGAGCGCCAGCACAAGCGCGTGGACGCCATCGCTGCCGCTAAGCAGGTAATAGGCACAATCGAAGCCATCCCACATAAAATGTGTAGGCGCGCTGGCGTGGATGTTCTGGTTCGAGTTGGCGACGACAGCATTCAGAACATCAAGCGCATAGCTGCCGTGTTCCGTTTCGGCGATCTCCAACGCGCTGTTCTCAAGCCGTGGCACAAACATATAGGCGACCAAACCGCCGCTGGCATGATTGAGGGTTTCAACCAGCACAATACCATTTGTAGTGTTCGCTTCCCAACCCGGGTGCTGCCACATACCGACACTAATGCCGCTGCTGACGGTTTCAATCCACACCGGGGCGGTGGATGTGCTGACCGGATAGCCGCTGTTGAGTGGATTATTCACACTAGTGGATGTGAGTGCCAAGGGCTGACAAGCCGCCAACGCGAAGAGCGCGACGATGACAACCTGAAGCCGTTTAACCATGCTTAAATTCCGGTAAAACAAGATTGCAAGACTGGTTCTTACTCCTCCTATCCTAGCATGACTCGCTTGGCGCGTGGGTGGGTATTAAACGAACACTCATGCGTGGGTTCACGCTTCTGATTCGGGCGCAGGGATCGGGGATCGCAGCAAGCCGGTGACTTTATGCGTCGTTTGATCGCCGTTGGTGTGGTGCGTTTGGCGCACGGGCAGGGTGATTGTGAACGTGGTGCCGACGCCAAGCGCGGTGGCAACATCGATGCTGCCGCCGTGCGCCTCCACCAAAAAGCGCGAGATCGGCATACCCAAACCAGTGCCTTCGATGCCGAGTTCTTTCGCGCGGGTGCTGCGCTCGAACGCCTCGAAGATGCCCTGCAATTCAGCTTCGGGAATGCCGATGCCGGTATCGCTGACGATGAAGCGCACGTGATCGCTGTCGGTTTCGACGATCAGCTTGACTTCGCCTTGCTGCGTGAACTTGACGGCGTTGCTCAATAGGTTCAGCAGCACTTGACGCACACGGCGCGCGTCCATTTCGATGTAGGGCAGTGTATCGGGCATTTCGATCGTGATCTGGACGTCGGGTTTGCTGTTGAGCATGGGCATGGTGGCATCGAGCGCGTCTTCGATCACGGGGCGCAGGTCATTCATCTGGATGAACAACTGCATTTCGCCCGCTTCGATCTTACTTACGTCGAGCAGGTCGTTGATCAGGTAGAGCAAATGCTCGGCGCTGCGAATGGTCTGATCGAGCCGCTGTTCCTGCTCGGTGTTGACTTCGCCAAACGCGCCGATCCGCATGAAGTCCATATTGTTGATGATCAGGTTGAGCGGCGTTCGTAGTTCATGCGTGACGCTGGCGAGAAAGCGTGTTTTGACTTCGCTGGCTTGCTCGGCGGCTTTTCCAGCCGTGTCAAGCTCCTCGAATAATTGAGCGTTACGCACCACAGGGGAGGCGAGATTTGCCAGCAGGGTCAGGCGGCGTTGATCCTCATCTGTGAACGACTCGCCATCGCTGTGACGCCCGGCGATGATCGCGCCGCTGACCGTGCCGGAGTACAGCAGCGGCACCGCCAGCGCGCGGGTGAAGGCATCCGCCAGCCACGGCAAGCGGCGCTCGAAATTGGGGTAATCATCAAGGATGATCGGCTTGCCGCCGCGCACAACCGCGCCGACTAAGCCTTCGTTGATCTCGATCTGCCGCCCGATCACCGAGGGATCAGCGGTGGCAGCGACCAATTCCAACCGTTCGTTGTCGTCGGTCAGCAACCAGATGCCCGCGTAACTCGCGCGCAGCAGATCGCTGACGCGCCCGGTGAGCGTTTGCAGAATAATTTGCAGATAGTATTCGCTGACCACCGAAAGCGACGCATCGTAAACGGCGCGCAGGTCGCCGGCGGTTGTCAGCGCGTCAGCACGCGCGCTATCAAGCTGGGCGGTGCGCTCGGTCACGCGATTTTCGAGCGTGCGACTCCATGCCGAAAGCGCGTCATATGAGTGCGCGATGTTGACTTTCATATCTTCGAGCGCGCGCGCCAATTCGCCAATCTCGTCGCTCCGATCACGATAGGCGACGTTGTAACGCAGATCGCCCGTGCCGATCTCTTGCGCGCCGCGTGTGAGTTCCGCCAGCGGCTCGGTGACGACCCGCGCTGTAAAGTTGTTGACCAACCACGCCAGAGCCACCAGCGCCAGCAGCACGACGCCGACGAGCAGCAGCACATTTTGCACCACCGGATCAACCAGCGCTGCCGACGATGCCAGCAAACCGACGCGCCAGCCCGTCGAACTGACGACGAAAGAGGCGCCAAGCTGCGGCTGATCTTGCCCGAAAGCGCCGGGCAGCAGGTCAAGATCGTTCAAGTCAATGTCGTTAAACACCGTGTCGAATTGCTCGAGCGTGGGCAGATCACCCATCGCCGGAAAATTGAGTGCCGCGAATACGCGCTGATTATCAGCGATGAGGAGGCGTTCGTTCAAACGTAGGGCGTCGGGGCTATTGATGGTTGTTTCGCGTAGCCAGCTTTCCACCCGGCTGACGCTGACTTCGATCCACGCGAAGGCGCCCACGTCGGGGTTGCTGCTGATGATGAAGATGATGCGCCCTTGCTGCCGTGGCGTTCCGCTGCTGGGGGGCAGGTAAAACCATGTTTGCAGACCGGCGCCGTCGGGTGGCGTGGGGATGACATCCGCAGGATAGTCCGGGTAAAACGCGAGGTTGAGGTCGATCACCCGCTCGGCAGTGGGGGCTTCGCTGAAGATCACGCTTTGATAACCCGTGCCATTGGACGTCAGATTGACCAGCGCGAAGCGGTCGATCAAGCCGCTTTGCAGCGCATCGACCGCGCTCGTCCATAAAGTTGCCGCACGCCAATTGCTGATGTCACCTACTTGCGCCACCGTGTCACGCCCGATGCCGCTGGCTTCATTCAGACGCGCATCAAGCGTGCCGCTGACGCGCGTGCCGCGCTCGATCACGGCAGCACTGGCGTAGTCCGCGATTAAGTTGAATAGATTGCCAAACAGCAGCGCGATCACAACGATGATCACCAGCGCGGTGCTGGCGGCGGTCATCACAACTAAGCGCTGGCGCAGAGTCCAGTTGGCGAACATGGGCGGCGTCTCCACAAATTGAATAGTTCGATTATAAGAGACGATCCGTCTGCTGAGCAAAAGGTTTTGCGTGGTTAGAAGATTCGTATCTTCGCGCGCCTCAACGCAGCATGATCAACAGGACGCTGATAGTCACGATGCTGGCAAAAGTGGACAGCAAGATCGCGCTGGTCAGAAATTCCGAGTCGCTGCCGAACTCGCTCGCCAGCACGACCGCGTTAACGGCGGTGGGTGTGCTGAGCTGCACGATCAAGATGGCGCGCGTAAGCGGATCGATGCCGAACAGCAGCGTGATCAGCAGGGCGACAACTGGCGTGATGATCAGGCGTGCGCCCAATGCCACCAGCAGCGGCTTGGTATGCGTGCGCGCCCCTTGACGTAAGCGAATGCGCCCCATCTGCACACCCAACAGCACCAGCATGATCGGGATCGTGCCGTCGCGGAAGATCAGCAGCGAACGCTCTAAAGGCAGGGGTAATTGGATATCGAATGCATTGATCATGAAGCCAATCACCATAGCATACGGTGTGGGGGTATATAAGACGTTCAGCAGCGCGCGGCGCAATGATACCGTGCCTGATGAGGCGACGAACACGCCCATCGTATTGGAAACGATGGCTTGCGACACCATGATCACGGTTGCCATTTGCAGCATGGCATCGCCAAACGCGAACTGAATCACAGGGACGCCGTAATTGCCGCTGTTGGCAAGCAGCACCGCCAGCATGAAAGCGCTGGAAGTGGTAGGTGCAAGCTGAGGTAAACCGCGCAGCATGACCCAACTGAGGGCGAGCATTGCCGCACTGATGATGATCACTTGGAACACCAATGTGCCGATTTCGTTCAAGTTGATGCTGGAACGGGCGACAGTGATCAGTGTGAAGGCGGGTAAAAAGATATACAAATTGAGGCGTGACATGGTTACGGTATCAGGGTTAAAGCGCGCGCCAAACCACCAACCAACGCCCGCGCATAGTAAGATTGGCACAATGACGTTGATGATCACCTCGAAAAAAGCGCCCATGATCGCCCCTCAAATTGGCATATGCGGTTAGTTTAAAAAAGCATTTGGTGAAAACCCACAAAGGAAAGCGCGTTTTTTTGAGAGGGCTTCTTTTTGCAATTTTCAGCAAATCAGTATAATAATCCGCGCAAGCCTTAACAATATCCGTATAAGACCAGTTTTTCGAGGAGTGAAAAGCATGAAAAAAGTTCTGCTGCTTCTGCTCGTGCTTGTGATCGGTGCGCTTGGCGCAACCGTCATCAGCGCACAGGATTGCACGGATGAGATTGGTTGTGTCGTTCTTGCTTCCGACGAACCAATTACCATCGCCTATATGTTGACCGTGTCGGGTTCGACCGCCTTCTTGGGCGAAGACTCGCTCGGTGGCATTCAGCTTGCCATTATGGATCGTGAAGGCGCGCTGCTCGATCGTGAGATCGAGTTGGTCGGTGAAGACAGCGGGTGCAGCGCTGAAGGTGGTCAGACCGCCGCGCAGCGTATCGCGTCGGACGATGTGATCATTGGTGTGATCGGCACCAACTGCTCAAGCGCGTCATTCTCGGCGCTGCCGATCATCAGCAGCGCGGGTATGCTCATGATTTCGCCTTCAGCAACCAACCCGAACCTGTCCATTGCTGAAGAAGACGGCGGCGTTTACCTGCCCGGCTTCTACCGCACCGCGCACAGCGACCTGTTCCAAGGCGCGATGGCGGCGCAGTTCGTGTACGAAGTTCTGGGTGCGCGCACGTTGGCAACCGTCCATGACGGCAGCCCCTATGCTGATGGTTTGCAGGGTGTGGCTGCTGAAGAATTCGCCGCGCTGGGGGGCGAAGTCACGTTCCAAGGTGCGGTTAATGTGGGCGATACCGACATGAGCGCCATCCTGACCGAGATTGCCTCGAACGTGCCGGATGTGCTGTACTTCCCGGTGTTTGAGCCGGAGTCGAACTTCCTCGCAGCGCAGGCACGTCAGACCCCCGGTCTGGAAGATGTGATCCTGATCACGGCAGACGGCAGCCAAGTGGACAGCTTCCCTGAGAATACGGGCAGCGCGGCAGTTGGTATGTTCCTGACGGGACCTGCGGTCACGGGTGAGCCTTACTCGGCTTTCCTCGAGCTGTGGGCGGAAGAAATCGGTGGCACGCCGCCGAGTGGTTTCCACGCTCATGCTTATGACGCCACCAACCTGCTGTTGGATGCGATTGAAGCGGTTGCGGTCGAAGGCGACGATGGCTCGATCAGCATTGGTCGTCAAGCGCTGCGCGATCAATTGTTCACCATTGAAGGCTATCAGGGTTTGACCGGCGTGCTGAGCTGCTCGGAAACGGGCGACTGCGCGACGGGTGAAGCGTTGGCAGTGTTCACCATTACACAGGCGGAAGTTGATGGCAACTGGCCCCCGCCGCTGGTGTGGACGTTGGGCATGGAAGAAATGATGATGCCGTAAGGCACGTCATCCGTATTTGACACTTCGTAGCAGTGCGACCGAGCCAGAGGTGCTGAGAGGTATCTCTGGCTCGATCCATAAATCCCGAAAGTCGAGAATTCGCCATGCTTCGACGGTACTTTGAAGATTTTTCGTGGGTCGATTTTATCATCAGCGTGCTGCGCATCGTCATCATCGCGCTGGTGGTTATCGGTGCATACAACACGTTATCCTCCGGGCGCTACACGACTGCTCAGTGGGTCAGCTTAATTTTTTCGGGCTTGGCGCAGGGCAGCATTTACGCTTTGATCGCGTTAGGTTACACGCTGGTTTACGGCATTCTGCTGATGATCAACTTCGCGCATGGTGAAGTGTTCATGGCAGGGGCATTCTCGGCAGTGTTTCTGGCTGATGCGTTCAATCGTTCTGGCTTTTTGAATTCCGCACCCTTGCTGGCGATTCCGCTGCTGATCTTATTCGCAGCGCTCGTCTCGATGACGGTCGCGGTGCTGGTCGAACGAATAGCCTATCGCCCGCTGCGTAACGCGCCCCGTTTAGTGCCATTGATCACAGCGATTGGCGCGTCGTTCTTTTTGCAATACAGTTTTCGCGGCTTTTATGGCAGCAGCTTCCGGTCGTATCCGACGGTGGAAGCACTGTCTGGCACGTTCACGTTGGGCAGCATCTCGATCCCGGTTAATCAGGTGTTCGTGTTCGTCGCCGCGATTATTTTGATGATCGCGCTTTATTATCTCGTGGAGCGCACGCGGATCGGCAAGGCGATGCGCGCTGTCTCTGAGAACAAAGAAGTCGCGGCGATTATGGGCATCGACATCAACCGCGTGATCGTGTTTACGTTCGCCATTGGTGGAGCGTTGGCAGGTGCGGCAGGCGTGATCAACGGCTTGTATCGCCCGCAGGGTGTGAACTTCTTCATGGGCTTCGTGCCGGGCATCAAGGCGTTTACGGCGGCGGTGTTGGGTGGCATTGGTAACGTGCCGGGGGCGATGATCGGCGGGTTGTTCCTAGGCGTGATCGAAGCGGTGGGTCCCAACTTAGTATTGGGCGGCTTGGGCATTCCGGGCGCGAACCAACTGAAAGACGTGATCGCGTTCACGATGCTGGTGCTGGTCTTGATTTTCCGTCCGCAGGGTATTTTGGGCGAACGTCTCGCCGAAAAGAAAGCGTAGGAGGGTGTGATGCAGCAAATGAACACATTCAACGCTTCGGAGGGGCGGCGACTGATTGAGATGGGCTTGATCGGCGGGATCGTGATCGTTTACGTCTCGGTGATCGGCATGTTGCAGTCGTTCAACGCGCGCGCGGTGGTCGATGGTTGGTTCACATTAGGGCAATTGTTGCTGTTCGCGCCCCCGTTGATTGGCGGTTTGCTGGCGGCACGTCGCGGGAACGGCGCCATTGTCGTGATCTATGGCGCGCTCGTGGGCGCGGTTGCCAGTGTGCCACTGTTGATCTTCCTCATGCTGTCACAAGCCGTTGATTTGCGTGGCGTGTTCGTTAACGTGAATCCCAATTTGCTCGAGATTCTTACGCTGGAACAAGAGTCCGTGCTGACGGGGGGCTTGATGCTGGCGGGGTTGATCGCGCTGGCTGGCGCTGGGGGTGCGCTGATCGGGCTGATCCCGCCGAAGGCGCGGCGCGGCTTGTTGGTTGGCGTGGTGCTGACGTTGGTTGCGGCGGTGATGAGCGAACTTATCCGCCAGATCGCGGGACAATTTCTCGACCGCGATGCGATGCGCGTGCTGCTCAATCGCAGCGTGTTGATGCCCGCGCCCGCTACGGTGATCTTCATCGTGACGACGGCACTGGCACTGGCATGGTCATATCGCGGCGATGTGATCAAGCAGCGCTATGGCGATTTGCCTGCATCGCAGCGGCGGTTGGTGCGCGGCGGCGGCATGACCGG
>JBGSRB010000079.1:0-4481 GCA_041737735.1 Anaerolineae bacterium
CGGAACCGCCGCCGATAGGGTGCGCGCCCGTTCAACGTGTCTAGGCTTCAAGAATGACTGCTCGATCAATTGGCGCTGCGGTGTGACCACCGCACCTGATGCGAGATGCACATAAACATCGCGCAGCGTATAAAGCGCTAAATCCTGTAGAGGCTTCGTGGGCTGCTCCCATTGATTGTTGCGGGCATGTTCCAACCGCGCGCGATCATAGGGAAAGGTGCGCTTCGTCTCTAAATTAGGAACTGTATCAATATCCACCACAGCTAAGGACGGCTGCAACGGTTGGATCATCTTCTTGAAGCGGCTCAACATACCCTTAGCCCTCGCACTTCCCTCAACGTCACAGGCGTTCCCATTGGAAATGGAAACGCCTTGCTCATTAGTTTCGCTGTTATCATGATCATTCCGCCGAGACCAAGCGCACAAACTTGCGCTTGCCCACTTGCAGCACGGCAGGCAGCATGTCCACCGTGACCACCGCCAGCGCATCTGTCACCGGCTGATCGTTCAGGCGCACGCCGTTCTGCTGCATCAGGCGCTTGGCTTCACCACCGCTGGCGACCATATCCAGCCGCCGCAGCAGATCGACGATCTTTTCTTCGCCGTTGACCACCGCATCGGGTATGTCGCTCGGCTTGCCGCCGCTGCGGAACACTTCATCCCAGCGCTGCTGCGCGGCTTCGGCGCCTTCGGGACTGTGAAAGGTAGCCACAATCACGCGCGCCATGTTCATCTTGACTTCGTTCGGGTGCAGCGATCCATCTGCGATCCCTTGTTCGAGTTCGCTCAACTGCGCCGGACTCCACCCCAAGATCAGTTTGTGGTAGATGGGCATGGCTTTGTCGGGCAGGCTCATCACTTTACCGAACATATCCCACGGTTCCGCCAACAGCGGAATGTGATTGCCTAAGCTCTTGCTCATCTTGATTTCGCCGTCGGTGCCGGGCAGCGACTCGCCCATGATGATGGCGATTTGCGGGCGTTGTCCCATGCCTTCTTGCAGCTTGCGCCCCGCGATCAAGATGTTGAACAACTGATCCTGCCCGCCCACCTGCACATCGGCTTCTTGCGCCACCGCGTCATAACCCTGCATCAAGCCGTAGAACAACTCGTGCAAGTAAATCGGCTCGCCATCATTCAAGCGCTTGCTGAAATTCTCGCGCACCAAAAACTGCTGCACCGTGAAATTGCTCGCCAAACGGATGATGTCGGCAAAATCAAGCGTGGACAGCCATTCGTCGTTGCGGCGCACGCGCGTGAGATCACGATCCAGAATTTTGAACGCTTGCTCGGCATAGGTGCGCGCGTTCTCATCCACGGCATCGCGCGTCAGTTGATCGCGTGCCGTGTCTTTGTCCGACGGATCACCGATCAAGCTGGTGAATGTGCCGATCAAGAAGGTCACATCATGCCCAAATTCTTGGAATTGGCGCAGCTTACGCATCGTGATCGTGTGTCCCAAGTGCAAGTCCGCCGTGCGCGGGTCATAGCCGCAGTAGACGCGCAAGGGACGCCCTTCTTTTTCCGCCAGCAGCAGGCGTTCGCGCAGTTCGCGGCTCATCGTAGCTTTGGTTTGCGGGTCGCCATATTCCGCGCCCGACATCAGAATAGCGACTTGCTCATCAATCGTCGGCATCGTTTCCATCTCGATTTCTAGGGGTGCAAAGCCATGAAAAGACCAGTATAGCAGAACTTGCATCCCATGAAAAACCCTTAAGCAACCTTTATGACCCGTTCGACCTTCAGGCGAAGCACGATCATATCAAGCTGCGTCCATTCGGCTAAATCCTTCTCGGCGCGTTCGGGTGTTTCATAACGATAAGTGATGCGACGCAGCCACGCGAAACCGGGGTCTTCTTCGACCGCGAACACGCCCTTGATCAGATAACCGGGAACGAGATCGCCATTCGGCAGCGCATCGCCGCCAATCGTGACCGCGCCTTTAGGGTTTGCCAACACATGCCGCGTTTTGGCGGTATTGCGCTCGCTGATGATGACAAGATCATCGCCATCGACATCGAACCACAGCGGCACAGTGTGCGGATAACCATTGCTATCAATACTGGACATGCGGGCGATCAACGGCGGCGCGAGATGCGCGCGCATTTCGTCAGTGAACATATGGAAACCGTTAGCCTTTCACCTGATAAATAATGGGGCGATAACGCGGTTCAGGAATAGGCATCCCTTTAGCCTGCGCGACTTGAAGCCATAATGCTTTTACCTTCAGCACTTCAGTGAACGCCGCTTCAGGGGTTTCACCAAAAGCTGAACATGGTTCGAGATCAGGAATATCGGCGATATAACCTTCATCTTCCTCACTGTAAAACACGTTGATATGGTAATCGCTCATTGCCAAACCTCATAGCACCCAAATTTCCAATGCAAGTATACCCCCTCCCCTACAAAAACCACGCGGGCATGGCTATAATGAATCATATCAATACACACGCACACAACAGGGACAAACCAAGCGCATGAACTCGATGACCAGCGCCGAAGCGCGGCAGGCGTTTCTCGATTTTTTTGAAGAAATGGGACACCAACCCGTAGCATCGTCGGCGCTGGTTCCCGCCAATGACCCCACGCTGCTGTTCGCCAACGCGGGCATGGTGCAGTTCAAGGATGTGTTCCTGGGGTTGGATCAGCGCCCTTACACCCGCGCGACCACATCGCAAAAATGTATGCGCGTGGCGGGCAAACACAACGATCTCGAAGAAGTGGGTCCTTCGCCGCGCCACCACACCTTTTTCGAGATGTTGGGCAACTTCAGCTTTGGCGATTATTTCAAGCGCGATGCCATCAAGTACGGCTATGAACTGCTGACGCGCGTGTACGGTCTGCCGGCGGATCGGCTGGTATTTACCGTCTATCAAGACGACGACGACGCCTACAACATCTGGGTGAACGATGTCGGCGTCGATCCCAAGCGCGTGGCGCGTTTGGGGCGCAAAACCAACTTCTGGCAAATGGCGGAAACGGGTCCGTGTGGTCCCACCAGCGAAATTCACTGGGATAAGACACCGGAAGCGGGCGTCGAGTCGATCATCCCCATGCTGCAAGCGGAAGATGATCGCTTTCTCGAACTGTGGAATCTCGTGTTCATGCAGTTCAACCGCACACAGCCCGATCCCGACCACACGCAGCAATATGATGTTCCCCTGCCCGCCCCCGGCGTCGATACAGGCATGGGCTTGGAACGCATCCTGAGCGTGGTCAACGGCGTGACCAACAATTACGACACCGACTTGTTCATGCCGATCATCCGCGCGACGCAAAAGCTGACCGGTCACACGGACGAGCAGCGCGCCGCCAACAATGTGCCGTATCGCGTGATCGCGGATCACATGCGCGCGGCGGTGTTCCTGATCGCGGATGGCGTGCTGCCCGGCGCGAAAGGGCGCGACTCGGTCTGTCGTTTGGTCATTCGGCGCGCGGCGCGCTTCGGCAAGAAACTAGGCTTTGACACCCCGTTCATGGCGACAGTTGCCGACGCCGTGATCGACGTGATGGGCGCGCATTACACTGATCTGGTTGAACAAGCCGATTTCATCAAGCGCACCATCACGCTGGAAGAAGAACGCTTTCACCGCACGCTGGATCGCGGCTTAAGCGAACTCGAAGCCGAACTCGACAAGCTGCCTGCTGGCGGTACATTGGCGGGCGATGTCGCCTTTTATCTCAAGGCGACGCTCGGTTTGCCCATTCAGGTGACGAAAGATATTGCCGAAGAACGCGGCTTCACGGTCGATCTCTCGGCGTTCGAGACCGCCGAACAGGAACACGCGCTGATCAGCGGCGGCGGCAAGGCAATGGGTGCGATTGAGTCGGGCGAAGTCTACAACGCGCTGCTGGCGGAACTGGCGAACGCGGGTACAACGCTAAGTTATGATCCGTATGGCGATAAGACGGTCAGCACGCAGGTCGTCGCGCTGCTGCAAGATGGCGAACGGGTCGAGCGCGCGCTGACAGGCGAAAAAGTCGAGATCGTACTGGCGCACACGCCGTTTTACGTCGAATCGGGTGGTCAGGTCAGCGACACGGGCGTGATCGAAGCCGAAGGTTGGCGCGTGGAAGTCGAAGCGATGCGCCGTCCCGTAACGGGCGTTGTCGTTCATGTGGGCGAAGTGATCGAAGGCACGCCGCAAGCGGGCGTAGCTGTCACCGCCAGCGTGGATCGTTCGCGCCGCGCCGACATCGCGCGCAATCACACGGCGACGCATCTGCTCCATGCCGCGCTGCGCCGCCATTTGGGAACGCACGTGCAGCAGCGTGGATCGCTGGTCGCGCCGGATCGCCTGCGCTTCGACTTTCAGCACGATGCGAAAGTCACGCCCGAAGAACTGCGCGTCATTGAGGCAGAAATCAACGATTACATCATGTCGAATTGGCGTGTGAACTCAGTCGAAAAAGCGCTGAACGAAGCCACTGCCGAAGGCGCGATGGCGCTGTTTGGCGAAAAATACGGCGACCGCGTGCGG